>NZ_JAUBPS010000087.1:0-23667 GCF_036700865.1 Microcoleus sp. S13C4 | reverse complement strand
GTTTTTAGCTGGCATTTTTGTAGAGATTGACTAAACTCATTTTTTATTATACCCTATTTAAAGGCACAACAGCTTATGAAGCTTCTCCCATTGATTGTCGGGATCTATCAGCTTTGTGATGTCACTTAACATTAAGTAATGTCTGATTTCTGAGCGACCGTGATTATTCTCTTTCTTCGTCGAATGAGCTGTATGTGTAAATCCCGAAAATCCTTGTATAATTGCTTGTTTAAACAACTCTTATACTCTGGCATACAGGGATGGTTGGTTCTTTTTTAAGGTGATTACGTAATCTCCTCCTTGTTCGACAATTGACTTCACAATTGACCTCTGACAGCCCATAGCATCGATGCTGACAATGCTTCCATTCAATTCTAATACTTTGAGTAAAGCCGGAATAGCTGTGATTTCATTAGACTTTTTATTAACCTTAACTTGTCCTAAAACTAATCTTTGACTGGTCGCCCAAGCACTGACCATATGAATCGCTTTTTTGTCTCCTCCCCGATCGTAAGAATGGCGAAGAGTTTTGCCATCAATTGCGATTACTTCTCCGGGATTGAAGCAGCTAATAGATTGAATCCCACTCAAAAAACATTTCTGAAATTGCTCAGGTTGGAGGCGAGAAAATACTCGCGCAATTGTGTCATGCGAAGGGATGCCATTCGGCAATTCTAAAATTGTCTTTAACCATTCGTATTTAGCACGCCCGTAACTTTCGATATCCACCCATGTATCAGCACCGCAAATCACGGCACAAATTGAGAGGGTGATAATATCAATTAATTGATGATGCTTCGTTCGCTCAATTCTGGGATCTTCTAAGTCGGAAAAATGGTCGGCAATGGTGATTTTAGGTTTGAGTTTCATAATGGTAAGCTCTAATTGAATATTTTTTGGATACTCAATAATTCTGCTCCAATATACCATATTCTGTTAACATAAAATTTAGATGCGTTTGCCCTGCCTTTCTACCTGGTGGCGCCGGGTTTTTTGTGTGTTTTTATGCCGTTCTGGGAAAACAATGCCTGTTTTTGACTTTAACATAATCGGCGCTTATACTTCCCTCACATTGAGGCAGGAAAAACTCATGTTTTACTCGGCTTGAATATATCGATCACTCTTGTTATTAATATGCGATCGATTATTCAGCAAGCCCTACATATTTATCACTACCACCTGGAATACGCTGTAATGTGGTCTCGAAAAAATCCTGATTGCGGTCTGGAGTAATTATGATTGCGGTCTCCTACAACTACTCAACTAGAATGAAACAGCCCTGGTTTCTGGTTGGTTGGAGCGGGTGTTGCAAAAACGGTCGTTTTTGCAGCAGTTTCTGAGGGGAATTTAGATGGAGCCGATATGATGTTTGATTTGTAAAGGGTGGATCAAGCAATTATTAAGGAGCCTCAGCTTTTTAGCTCTCGGCTGAATTTTGGTTGGTTGCATTTAACCTGGTCTCGTTTGCATGATTGCGGTCTGGTTGCATTTAATTTGGTCTCATTTGCATTTAATCTGGTCTGAAATTTGGCTTCAATTGCATTTAATTGGGTCTCAAAAAAACTCTGATTGC
The DNA here is from genome assembly GCF_036700865.1 of Microcoleus sp. S13C4. NCBI lineage: Bacteria > Bacillati > Cyanobacteriota > Cyanophyceae > Oscillatoriales > Microcoleaceae > Microcoleus > Microcoleus sp. S13C4. The sequence goes on along the minus strand of NZ_JAUBPS010000087.1, from coordinate 22,094 downwards.
GGTCTGGAGTGATTATGAGTGCGGTCTCCTACACCTATCCTGCGATGCGATAGAGTGAAACTGGGCAAAATGTCGCACTTATAAATTCGTAAAAACCTAGCGAAGAGGAGGTTACTTGAATTTTGTATAAATTGGATATAACTCATAAGATATTGGGACAATTCAGGTAAAAGTTCTGGCTAGCAAATCTGCAATCTGGCGATCGATATTGGTCTGGTGAAAACGCCGACTAGCCATCTCGTAGGCCGATTGGGCGATCGCGATCGTAGACTCAGGCTGGTTATGACAGGTATTAATAACTTCTGCGAGTTGATGTGGCTTGCCGAGAGGAACCAAAAAGCCATTGATCCCAGGCTCTATTAATTCAATAGCACCTCCAGATTGAGCAGCAACTATAGGTCTACCACACAGCATCGCCTCGACAATAACTCTGCCAAAAGGTTCGGGTGCGGTTGAGGTATGTGCAACTAAATCACAAATTGCCATCAACTGCGGAATATCTGAACGAAATCCTAAAAACTTAACTCGATCTTCAAGTCCTAATTCTGCCACTTGTTTATGTAATTGCTGGACATAATCCTGCTCGCCAAAGAGGGCATCACCCACTAATATAGCTGTTACATTTTTTGGACAGTAAGTAAGTGCTTCAATTAAAATATGTTGACCTTTCCAAGGTGACAATCGACTGAAATGACCTACTATAAATTGCCCATCAAGTTCTAGTTGTGTCTTAAGGTGGCTAATTTTAGAGCGCTCGCTCTGATAGACTTCAGGCTCAAAGCCATTGTAGACGACATCGATTATGTCCGATCTTCCTCCAGCTTCTAGGAAAGCAGCCTGACTTGCTTTGGAGTTAGCAATCACCAATGATGCAAAGCGATTAGCCAAAGTTACAGCTACTTTTAAGTTGGTTGGGCTGAAATGGTCTGTAGATAAAATGTCATGCAAATGATACACTAGAGGGCGACGACTAAAAAAGCTAGCTAATGCACCAACAACTAGAGCTTTTTGCGTGTTGGCGTATATCAAGTCGTATTCACGAGCTTTTTGAACAACTTTAGCAATCAAAGGCAGTAGCGCGGTAACACTACTTAAACTCTGTATCAAGCTGCTTTCTTTACGCACTTTTATCGCGATTGTCGCTAACACTTCAACAGGAATTTGCTGTTGCTCTAGTAATTGCCGGAAAGCACCATCTACAAATAAGCCAACTAGACAGCTATCTCGATAGGGTTTGGCAATATCTATTAGGCAAAGTTCGGCACCACCAGGCTTTCCGCTCTGGTCAAGAAATAGTATTTTCATTTGTTGTTTTGATCTAATTTTTTTTTTCATACAGGACTTATATCCGGTTCGATTGATTGACCCTAACATAGTCAGTCAGGGCGGGTTTTTAAGATTGTCAATTATTGGCGAGTATTGTTAGTGAACCCTTCGGCTACGCGGTTCCTGAGCGAAGTCGAAGGGCAGGGCATCGCCCGCCCCTACCATATTGGGTAATCGAGCTGCCATATATTCTAATTGTTTTGAGCCTCAGGCTAACAGCACCTTTCTAACTTTTGGCGCGATTTTTTGCCAATCGAAATTCTTAGCAGCGTATTCCTGACACGCCTCTCTAGAAGGCATCGGTACTTTTCCCATTAGCAGTGCTTCCAATCGCTCAGCAATCGCTGTTGCCTCTGTAGAAGCAGCAATCAAATTGGGTGAAAACGGCTCTAAAATTTCTGGCATTCCACCTACGGGAGTACATAGCGCTGGAGTACCACAGGCGAGAGATTCTAGCACAGCTAATCCAAACCCTTCTAAAGATTGACTCGGCATCACACTTAGGTCGGCGGCTTGGTAAGCTATAGGCAGTTGGTCATCTGGCAAAAAGCCTAGAAATTTAACGTTGTCATTGAGTCCCAAATCTGTTGCTTGTTGCTGAAGAACCGCTTGTAATGGCCCTTTGCCAGCGATCGCCAACCAGATATCAGGAATTTGAGGTTTAATCATCGCGATCGCCATCAACAGCTTATCCAGTCCAACTCGATGCACTAAGCGACGCGCTGTAAAGAGAATGGGGCGATTTTGGGGCCAGTCGATCTGCGTGCGGGCTTCAGGGCGCGATCGGTTGAGTTGAAATCGCCAAAGATCGACACCGCCGGGAATTACGTGAATTTTGCTCCAAGGAATTTGATATTCTTGATGTAAAATATCACCAAATGCTTTGCTCAGGACGATAAATCGATCGCACCGATGATAAACTCTGTCTTCGACCCAATGCCTCAAAAAAACACTCAGTTTACCAGAACCCTCCTGCTTACTTTCCAAAGCCCAAGGCCCGTGAAAGGAAAAGGTAACAGGAACCCCTTTAGGTAAAACTTGCAAAAGCGGAAAACTATATAGTGCAAAATGCAGATTAATTGCATCCGGTTTTGCAGATTTTCGCCGCTCAAAATTGGAGCGAATCAGCCAAAGCCGTTCCCAGAGTCGAATATCTGGTTCTGCTAAATTAGTTAGTTTTACGCCAGAGTTTAACTGAGTTTCTGGTAGACCAACTCCACACAACTCAACTCTATCTTGACTGGCTGCTAGCTGATGTGTCAGCTCGTATACATATCGATCCAGCCCTCCCGGTGTTTTCGGAAACCATCCGATCCCGACGCCAAGAATGTTTGCTGTAGCAGCAGGGTTAGTTTTATAGTTTTCCACTTGGTTGTTTACAAATATACATTAAATTTACAATAACTGAGACATCCTGATTATAGCTGTATATTGCTCAGTGAGATTATGAAGAATCGATTTTTGTTGCTACTAAACAAATTATGGCAAAAACAGCAGTTATTCATCCAAACAAGGACTCATTTCCTCAATAATTTTAAGCCGATTGAGAACGCTCCCCAACATTGCAGGATGAGTTTCCGAGCCAAGGCGATCCCAGGAGTCATAATCTCTACTATAACTGCACTGTCTGTAGCTGCACTGTCTGTAACTTCAAACCCTTTACCCAATATCTCCTACAAAACATCTTGGATCGGTAACACCTTTGGCGGTGGCAGTAAGTGGGTACAAATTCAAATCGCTGCCATGTACGTGGGGAACGACGGAACGGTTTATACCAATAGCGTGTGGGATGAAGCGGGTAGAGAGGCAGGAATTTATAAAGATGGAGATGCGATCGGCAAAGCTAGTAATCTTCATGGATGGGGAAGAACAGGAGGAGAAGCAGTCACGGCAAATAGTAAATACCTTTATATCGCCATGACACAGGGGGCAATAGACAGGACAGTCCTTCAAGATTATCCCCCCTCTCAAACAAACTGGTATTGTGTGAGACGCTACAACTTATCGGGAGAACCGGCTCCCTTTGCAGGTGGGCGCGGCTACGATCAAAGTATGTTAATTGTTAGCACCTCCGGTCAAGTAACTGGATTAGCTAACGCTGGCCGCGAGCTTTATGTCAGTGATAGTAGCACCAACCGCATCCGCGTCTATGATAGCGAAACCCTGGCAGAGCTACGCAGTTGGCCAGTCGATCGCCCCAAACAAATAGCTGTAGATAATCAAAGTAACCTATGGATTCTGCAAGAGAAAAATGCTAGTAATGCTCCCAAGATACTGCACTATTCTAAGACAGGAACTTTATTGTCCAAGAAAATTACGGATGTTGTAGACCCTACAGCCCTAGCCATTGATAATCAAGGCAGACTGTTGGTTGCGGAAAATGGCCCCCGTCAACAAGTGCTGATCTACAACATCACAAGTACACCCACGTTGGTTGGGACTTTGGGCCGTGAGAGGGGGATCTACTCAGGAACACCCGGAGAAGTTGGAGATCTCAAACTCGGAGGTTTGACGGGGGTGGGTACGGACGCAAGCGGAAATATTTATGTGAGTCTTGATGGTTTTAATCGGTCAGGAACGGACTTGAGGAAGTTTAATGCAAGCGGATCAAGGGAGTGGAGATTGCTGGGCTTGCAATTTGTAGATAATGCCGATGCCGATCCTGGGACTGATGGAGTGGACGTGTTTACCAAGCAGGAACACTTTGTCATAGACTATAGCAAAAGCAATGGTCAGGAATGGAGTTATAAGGGATATACCGTAGATAAATTTCGGTATCCAGACGATCTGCGGCTACAAGAAACAGTACATGGGACTACCTCGGTCTTCGTGCGTCGCATTGAGGGAAAGCGTTTTCTTTATCTCACCGGAATGTTTGCCGATCATCTCGCCATTTACCGTTTTGATGGAGAGATCGCGGTTCCCAGCGCCATCTTCTCTCGCAAGCATTCTAAGTGGCCGGCTAATCAGCCAGCAGCAGGAAGTTGGCTATGGCACGACAAGAACGGGGATGGCTCTATGCAAAGCGATGAATATGAAAGTCTAGGTGCAGAAGATGATTCGATTTGGGGCTGGGAAGTTGATAGCAAAGGGGATGTTTGGCAAGCTAGTGAAGCTGGCTACATCACACATTATCACTATCAAGGATTGGATACTCATGGTAGTCCAATTTATACTAGCGCCGCTTCCGAAGTTATACCCATGCCAGCACCGTTTAACAAGCTCTTAAGAGTCAAATATTTTCCTGATACAGATGTCATGTATCTAGGAGGCTATACAGTCGATCGCCCGCATACAGGTGAGGAATGGGGGATAGTCGGCACAGAGATTGTGCGCTACGACAGCTGGACAAGGAATAAAACACTGCGCTGGCGCATAACTCTTCCCTACGATCCGAAAGCCAATCCCATGCTCATTATTAAGGCAATGGATGTGGAAGGCGATCAAGTATTTGCCGTTGATTCTAGAAAAGCTGAGGTATATGTATACGCTACCGGGACGGGAGTATTTGTAGCCAAACTAAGCCCCGGCTCAGAGGTTGGTAAGGAGACTGGCTGGATTGATATTCCCTACGCATTACGAGCTTATCGGAGAACAAATGGTGAGTATCTGGTATTTGTAGAGGAAGATGCAAAAGCCAAGGTGATTATGTATCGATTCGGACAGAGATGATGAAAGTAAGGCTTGGGAAATGAGCCAATTATATTACAAAATCTCAGTCTAGATATCACCCAAATTTCAACCAACTCAAGCTTTCAAACTTTATTTTGTTTCCATACCAGAGCACTCGCAATACAATTCCACCGTTCTCTTAACCATCAGTTCCCGATCGAACACTGAGGAAGCATACTCCGCACATTGTTGACCCATCTGCAAGCGAAAATCCTTGTTCGCAAGCTTTTGGATAGCCTTTGATAAAGCCTCTGCATCATCGAAGGGAACGATATAACCTGTTTTTCCTTCCTCAATCTGATCCAGAGCTCCTCCTGCTGGTGTGCGGATAGGAACTGTCCCACAGCACATCGCTTCCGCCACCACTAAAGCACACCCTTCTAAGCGGCTGGGTAGAACAAAAATATCCGATGTCCAATACACTTCTCGCATATCATTTAGATAGCCCGCAAAAATAAAAGAATGCGAATCATCTTCACTGACAAAGGCATATTCCTTAATCTCCTGTTCCCGATCCCCAGAACCCGCAAATAAACACTTCAAAACCATTTCGGGAAATTCCTTTCTCATTTGCCTAACTGCGTCGATCAAAACATCATGTCCCTTAATCCAATTGAGTCTTCCTACGAGAGTACATACCAGGTCTTTTTCCTCAAATCCGAACTTCTCCCGTGCTTTTTGTCGATCTTCAGAGCTAGGAAGACGAAAATAGTTTGTATCAGTGCCAGCTAATATCTTGCGAACCTTGTTTTTATGAAACCCCAAATCTTGGAGCAAAAATCTTTCAATCTCTGAAGAGTAGGCAATAAAAGCTTTTGGTGCAAACGTTCTCAAGTATATCTGGTATTTTCTGATTTTCGGCCGCAATACAGATTTTATGAATGTTGAATTTTCATCTTGGATTAATAAATGAAAGGTAGCAACACACTCTAACCCAGTGAAAATTTTGAGGATACGCGCCAGCAGTAACATCGAGTATCCATGTGCGTGAAATAGGGAAATTTCGTATTTATTGACTATCTCCTTAATCCGACGAATATTAGCCCAAGTTGGAAGAAAAGGTTTCATATCCTCAAATACGATCCAGTCTTCTGATAAGTCTTTGAGTGCTTGAAAACTATCTTCAGAGCCTGCATCGTAATTCACTGGTCCGGTAATCAGGACGACCCTCCACCCAACCGTTTTGAAACCACGAATCAGAGTCTCACAATGAGAGGCAACACCGTCATTACAATCGACACGCTTTAAGAGAAACCCTACTGTTTTTTGTTTTTCCATTTTCTGTTATTTACCTCACAAACTTTTACCCTTGACACGGATTTTTTTTTTGACTAACGACTCATGCTGTTGGCAAAAGTGTTACAAACATTCCTCCTAAATTTTACTACATTCCAGAAGAAACGACAATTTTTGGGCTTTATTTTCTCTAATCACAGTGAAATGAATGAGTATTGTCTAGATTTTTCTAGTTTTTAGCTAACTGTTGTTAGCCCTGAAACTCAAAGCATCAACCTGATTTGAAGCCTGCAATCCGTTGATGCTGGTAGTGCTTATTAGCTGCCAGGCTTAGACCCAAAAATCCCCAGAAAACCATGCCCGGGAGACTAATGATCACATTTGAGCCAGCTAGCATCGGCAGGAACCCAACAACAATAGCACGAGCTGCACTGGCAAACGGATCGGACCTAGATTTAGAGGCTTGGAACAGAGTGTAAAAACTTAGGAGTAGCCCACTTATATAGGGAATGGCTCCCATCCAGCCCAAGGTGAGAAGTAGTTCGATAATTCCACTGTCAATCGGCTGAAGAGTTCCATTTCCCTTACCAATAACCTCACTCAGCGCCTGATTTAGTACGAGGCCATAGAGGTTTGTTCTATCCTTTGCGCTCTGATCATCTTGAACATTAGACAAACTGCTGACACGAGACTGAATGACTTTGGAAAATGGCTCAACTGTTGACAATGGTACAATACATACGAAGATAATCAGGATAAAAGCAATTAAACGAATCTGAACACCCCCTTTGAGAGAAACAAGTAGGGTAATTAAAGCTACTATCAAGCCTAGCCAAACTGTGCGTACCGATGTGAGCAGGACAGACAAAATGCCAACTATTAAACCAGGAATACGCAAATTGCCTTGACCAATAAATAGTAAAATATTCCCTCCTAGCATCACTACTCCAAACTGTAAGGGCGCATTCATGGTACTCCACACTCGAAGTCCAAGGGGTTCTGGGTTTCCCATACTGGTAAATAGTTTGGTCTCTATCAGCCAGAAACAATCCCACTCAGGTGCAACTAAGTATTGATAGACGCCATAGGATGCTGTGACTAATACACCCCAGAGAAAAGTGCGCTGAATGTTGTTGCGATAGCTGGGGTAATCTCGCCAGTTTATAAATAAGTGAAAACCAAACAGAATGGGACTTACCCAACCCATAAGAGAGATGATCGCCGGAACAGGTGAGCCATTAATCATACCAACTAGAAAACCATAGAAAACACCCATTGCAGATAGGACAAAAGATAACCCACCTTGTTCATGTGCTTTGGGAAAGTTGCGATAGAAAGTTACAATGGTGATCGTTGCCACCAGTGGAGGGGCTAACAATATGGGACTGGGCTCGGTAAAACCGCTCCGAAAATCTGACACACGACGAATAAAGGGTGTGAGGAAAAACACCCACCAAGTGAAACCTATATAGAGGATGGGATACCGTAAATATAGGAAGAGGCCGACACCAAGACAACCCGCAGGAAAGATGATATTTAGAACCTTACCAAGACCGGCTACAAGGCATAGGGTAATAATCAGTAATAGTCCCAGGATTGCCATCCAAGCTGCCTGCGGTTGTAGTGTCAGAGAGAAGCCTTGTTTTCGAGAGTTATTCGGAATTCCCTGTATTTGACTCATTACCAACTAGGTTTTAGGTTTGAGAACTAGATATAACATCTTTATTTGGACTGTTGCCATGTATTCCAAGCCTCCCGACGTCCACGTAGAGATGCTCGTAATTTCTGTCCTGCTAAGCTGCCTTCTTTAGGTAGGAATCGTAACGATTGTACAAAACCAGGGGCATCCCGCGTTCCCACCAAAATTGCCCAGAATACAAATACAGTACGTCGAATCAATGGTAGGTTTTCTAACAAAACTAAAGTTTCATTGTGTACAGCATTGAAGAAGGCAAGGTTATTGAATTGATTGCGTTGATCTTCGTCAAAACGTTGTCCGGGAAAGTGATCTACCGCTATTTTTGGATCGTAGATTAGTTTCCAGCCTGCTCGTTTCAATGCCAGACCAAATGCTAGTTCAAAGTGTAGTTGGGCTCCATTACCTCGCATCCGGCGATCGAAGTGCATTTCGGCGATCGCACTTCGCCGAAAACTCATGTTTACACCCTTCAGGACATCTACCTCATGGGGTTCTCCAACCCCTAAGTGATGTTCACCGATGACTCGTCCAAACCACTGTACCTGTCCTACCACCTGGCGTTCCCCCTCTTCTAAACGGGTGCCGTGATACACCCAATCCCGCCCCCCTACACCACCGATATTGCTATCTGATAAAAAGTGAGCCTCGATACGTTCTAGCCAATCGGTATGAGGTGCTGCATCATCATCGGTAAAGGCGATGATATCCCCAGAAGTGGCATCCATTCCTGCATTCATTGCCGCTACTACACCAGATACGTTGACTGTGACAGTTCGCATTGGCAATAATTCGGGGTTAAATGTTTGCAAAAATGTCCAAGTCTCCGTATCAGTATCCCGAACTACAACTAAGACTTCATAGGTAGGAACTTTTTGCTTTTTGAGTGCGTATAAGCAGCGGGCTAAGTCTTTCGGACGCCGGTAAGTAGGTATGACAACTGAGATCGTCAACATAACTGGATTTTCTCACATAAATTCACACCATCAGTATAGAGAATTGGATGTCATACTAACTATGTCTTAGGTTTGAGAACTAGATATAACAACATCTTTATTTTGACTCTTGCCATGTCTTCCAAGCCTCCCGACGTCCACGTAGAGATGCTCGTAATTTCTCTCCTGCTAAGCTCCCTTCTTTAGGTATAAATCGTAACCATTGTAAGAAACCAGGAGCCTCTCTGGTTCCCACCAAGATTGCCCAAAATATAAATATATTACGTCGAATCAATGGTAGGTTTTCTAACAAAATTAAAGTTTCATTGTGTACAGAATTGAAGAAGGCAATATCATTGAATCTATTGCGTTGATCTTCGTCAAAACGTTGTCCGGGAAAGTGATCTACTGCTATTTTTGGATCATAGATTAGTTTCCAGCCTGCTCGTTTCAATGCCAGACTAAATGCTAGTTCAAAGTGTGGTGCGGCTCCATTACCTCGCATCCGGCGATCGAAGTGCATTCCTGCCATCGCAGTCCGCCGAAAACTCATGTTTACACCCTTTAGCAAATCTACCTCACGGGCTTCTCCAAAGCCTAAATGATGTTCACCGATGACTTGTCCAAACCACAGCACCTTTCCTACTACTTCGCGTTTCCCGTCTTCTAAGAGAGTGCCGTGATACACCCAATCCCGTCCTCCTACACCACCGATATTACTATCTGATAGAAAGTGAGTTTCGATACGTTCTAGCCAGTCAGTGTGAGGTGCGGAATCATCATCGGTAAAGACGAGGATATCCCCTGAAGCGGCATCAATCGCTAAATTCATAGCAGCTAATGCTCCAATCGCTACTGAAGCATCCATTTTGATCAGGTGTAATGGCAAAGGTTGATGATTGAAGGATGCCAGGAGTTCCCAAGTTTCAGAATCCGCCTCGCGAATCGTTACGAAGACTTCATCTGGCTGGCGATTTTGCTTTTTTAGTGCTTCTAAACAGCGTTCCAAATCTTTGGGGCGATGGTAAGTAGGTACGATAACTGAAATCTTTAGCACGGCTGGAGATCCTCAAATAAATTTACATAATTACGTGCCATATTAGCCCAACTATGCTGTTCTGCTATAGTTCTGGCTACTTGACCCATTTGTTGTCTTTGTTGCCGATCGCATTTAACTAATTGATTCAATGCTTCAGCTAAAGCCTCTGTATCGTCTGAGTCTGGCAAAACTAACCCACAGTCTGCTGTCACCAACTGGGCCGCCCCTGTTGTAGCAGCGGTAACAACTGGTATTCCTGTCGCCATTGCTTCCAGTACCACCAAACCAAAAGGTTCATAACGGGACGGAAAGACTAAAAAATCTGCTGCTTTCATCAAGTCGGGGACATCTTGCCGAAATCCCAGAAAATGCACCCGCTTTTCTAAGTTTAGCGATCGCGCTAACTCAGGATATGGACTACCGGCGGTTCCACCCACAACTGCGAGGTGCAATTGAGGAACTTGCACTAAGGAATGGAGGACTGTATCTAAGTTTTTCCGAGGTGTACGGATATCTCCAGCAAATAGCGCCAGAGGCACTTCCTCTGGCAAACCCCATTTTTGCCGATCGACAATCCCAGGCGCAAACTCTTGTAAATCAATGCCATTTAAGATCACTCGAATGCGATCGCGTGGAACACCGATCGCCACTAATTCTTGGGCGACCTTCTCAGAAACCGCTACTACGACTTTTGCGCGAGCGAAAGCTTTTTTCTCCCAATCAGCATTTAAGGCAGTATAAAACCGCTGATAAATGCCACGCAAGCCCAGATTTTGTGTTGAAAGATTGATCGGCGCTCGGAACCAGGAGTTATGAACAAAATGTACTGCATTCACATCTCCCCTAGCAGAAGTAATTGCACCATTGAGTTTAATCACATCAAATTCTTTGTGGTGCTTATTTAACCACCAAGCAGTTTTAGTAGAGAAAGCCATTTCGCGAACAAGTTGTAATGGATATCCTTTGATTGAAATAGGAAGCCAATCGACCTGACTGTGTTTTTCCAGTGCCAAATCCACGCTACTTGCTAACAATGTAACATGATAACCACGACGAATGGCTTCCCAGGCAACTTCATAGTTGACCCGACCTTGACCATCACCGATCGCAACTTTATGAGTAACAATACACAGCTTCATTTCGTACCTCTTTTCTGAGACAAAGCCGTTTCGTACAAAGTCAGATTATCGCGGGCAATCCTCTCCCAACCGTACTTTTGTGCCGTAGCATAAGCATTACGGCGCAATTTTTCCAGGTAGGGGCGGTCTTTAATTAAGCGCTCCAAAGCTTGCTCGATCGCCACAGTGTCACGGGGCCGGACTAAAATCCCATTATCTCCATCACGCACAACTTCTATCGGCCCTGGCGTTGTAGTGGTTACAGGGGCTAAACCACAAGCTATAGCATTAAGAAGGGCGACGCTAAACCCTTCCGAGAGGGTGGGAAAAAGGTTGATATGATGTCCGCGCAAAAGTTGGGGCAGAGTTTCGTATTGGTAGCGTGGCACAACTCGGATGCGATCGTGTAGAGATGGCTCAAAATCCGCATAAACTTGCGCTTCAGGACAGCACGTCCCCAGAAAGCTCACCTCTACTTTAGGATAGCGAGCAAGAATTTTATTTAATGCAGGAACACCATAATAAATCCCTTTACGAGGGATATAAGTTGCCACTAAAGCGATGCGAATAACTGAATCTTCGGCTTCTGGCGTTGGCTCAAAGTCGAGATTGAGAAAAAACTCTGGAATTCCATTGACAAAAACACCAGTCCGTCCAGGATCAACCCCTAATTTTTCAACCGCATACTTTGAATCATAACTATTACAGAATAAGCTCAAATCTGCATCTCGCAGAGAATTAGCAACCTCCCAGAGTCGAAAACCTCCATGATAAAGCGGATATTTCCAACTCAAATTCAAGTTGCCAACGCGAGCCTCTTCTAAGTTTTCCAGGTGCATCACGTGCTCAAGACCGTGACTCCGTGTCACTAAAACCGGACTATTTGAGCTACGGGGCAATTTTGCCCACACCCAGGCATCACCAGTCGAAGCATCTACAACATCCACGGCTCCTTTTTGGGAGAGTGCCGATATGTGACTAGCCAGAAATTCAGGAAACATCATTGACTCTAGCATTCCCGGCAATTTGTGTGGCAGGTTATCAAAAGAGTAATACTCTACTTCGTGACCCAGTTTTTGATATTCCTGACCGAGTTTCCATGTTACTCCTGGAGCACCTGCATTAGGATCTAGTTCGTGGTGAATGGTAAGTAGAATTTTCATCAGTTTTTTAAAGTGAGGGATTTTCTGATTTATTTATGGCCTAATTTAGACTGAGAACGAGCAGAATTATGAGAGAACTCTGGAAGAGTGAAAGTCATCAATAGTTTTTTCGTAGATAATTTGAAGTTGCTTGACCTGGGTCTCAATCGTAAATTGCTCCAGCAACAACGCATATCCATTTTCCCCAAAGCTGCGAGCTTTTTGATAATCTTCAGCCAATTCATTGATAGCAGTAGCCAACTTTTTGAGATCATTGGCAGGGACAAGAATACCTGTTTTTCGATCGCGGATGTATTCTGGAATCCCTCCTAATGAACTAGCAATAACAGGTCGATGGCGACCATAGGCTTCCAGCGTGACCAGACCAGCAGGTTCGTGCCAAAGACTAGGAAAGACCACAGCATAAGACTGTCGGTAGAGTGCATCCATTTTCTCGCGATCGCACCAGCCATGCCAGGTAAGGCGATCGCTCACTCCCAGTTTCTTCGCTAACTGTTCCATTTGAGGTCGATTCCAACCCTCACCTGCAATATCAAGATGAACTCGTCGGTCAACTTGTGTTAAGGCTTTGAGCAGCCAGTCAAGACCTTTCTCTGGAACAATACGCCCTGCAAACAGAAGTCTAGAATTTTGATGCGTTTCAAAAGTTAATGGTTCACTACTCGTTTCAGGAATGGGAATAGCACAGTACAATGTTACGGTTTGTTCAGGAGGTAAACCATGTCTAATAAGCTGTCCGCGAACATAATCACTATTGGCAATGACAGGAATTCTCAGTCTTTTAAGTGTCTCTAGTTCTCGATAAGAATTTTGAAAATTTTGGATAATATTCTCAGGTCGTCTACTACCACAGCCATCTACTAGATGACCCCAAGTACATCCGAGAGTAGACATAGCGCGATCGCAGGCAGTCCCCCTCATTGACAAATACTTAGTACCACTAGGACAGTAGGGAGAGTGATTGTGAAGTGTATAGACAACTGGACATTCTCCAGTAATATCCCATACTAGCTCCTGCTCTTGAATATTAAGTAACTTGAACTGACTCTGATCGATATTTTTGAGCGAGCTAATTACCTGTGGGCTGACGTTGGGAAGTTGAGCCTGCAACAAAGACTTAACGTAGGTATCTATTCCTCCACCACATCCTAGGGTGCACGAACAGTAATGGATGGTTTTTTCTTTAGGCATCAAGTTGTTTTGAATCATATTAATTTTGAAACATTTTAAACACTTAAGACAGGGCGTTAGCCCAAAATTTATGTCTGACATCATTAACGTAATGTCTAAGTGCAATTTCTTTACAAGCATACTTATCTGGATAAATAAACTGGTCTTCAACACTTAGAACATATCGTTTCGAGCAGAGAGGCTTTGCCTGGTTATAGTGCATTGTCAAATGCACCAAAGTTTGCTCGGTAAAATAATGATTAAGTTCTGTAATTTTTGACAATCGCTCAACGGCAAAGCTCCAATCTAGCGGTTTTTTGAAGACAATAAATCCACCGTTGACTGGATTTAATTTTTCCCGATCATCATAAATTACCCGATCGTCCATTTTAGTAGCACAATCGGGTAGATATAGAGAAGAGGTATTGTCTGATCTGGCTAATTCAACTAGATCGCTGACTCCTGGAAAAAACAGAATATCTGAGTCAGTATAAATCGTTGTCTGATTAATCGGAATTGACATCAATGCCAATAATTTTCTGCCCATCGAATGCTGAGAGGCATAATCATAGACAGATTGAGGCAGATCGGTTCGCTTCATTTCTTCTAGTGGCAATACCTCAACACATGGATGAATTTGGCGGAGTAAATTGCAACTATTTTCGGTATAGCTACCATCAGAAATGATCGTGAAACGCTCTGGAATACCAGCATGGCGGATGAACGAGCGCAGACTTGCTACCTGTTCTGGTAGATCCCGCTCGCATGAGAGAGCGTAAACCGATATTGGAATACTCTGAGTTTGCGAAATAGGAACTTTCGCAATTTGTGGCACCAATGACTTATATAAGGAGCGCATCAGTTGTCCTTGATTTCTAGCAACATGATAAGGAATATTCACCATTAATTTAAACCCAAATGACAACTATTTACAACATGAATATTAGCTTAGCCCGCTTATATACTGACTAAATTCGAGCCAAGACCGATTTCTGAAACCAACGTTTCAAAATTGGCTGAATCGTTAGTTCTAACCAATAGGAAAGACCGATGGTTAGAAGCCCCCAGACAAATAGACGTAGAGTGAAACTCCAGGGAGAACCACTCCACGGGAAGTAATTGAAAACCAGATGCATCATAGGCATATGCAGAACATAGATCCCATAGGAAATGCTTCCAATGAAAGCAAAAACAGCGCTCGCCTTAGACTCTATTCTCCAACCTATTAAGGCAACGGCTAAAACTGTATGTACAGCAATGCTCCAAGTAATAGGTTCAAACAAGTTACCGATGGCTAGTAAATAACTGCTATGGGCTAAGGGGACACCTATAGCCCATAGCTTTAAAACTCGCCATCCAGGAAACGGACTGTTAGCAACTGCGGCAAATAAAATAGCGCAGATGGGAAAATAAGTAATATCGGTAAGATTTATCTGTGAAGAAGTTGAACGAGCCAAGCCTAAGCTATCGAGCATAAATTTCACAGTACCCAAACGATCCGTAGCAATGAATAGAAGTAAATAAGTAAACAAAGGAACTTTTGGAGGATCTCCTACTTCCTGTCTGTTCCAAGCTAGCCACAGCCCAAATAACCAAAACAGCCAGCCCGCAGCATAGCCAGATAGAAGTTGTGGAAACGAGGGAATAAACCAACCTAAACACGCCACAATGAACGTACTCCATACAAGGGGTAGAATCTTAGGACGGAAATACCAAATTCCTAGAAAAGCAAAGTAATAAATTACTTCATAATGCAGCGTCCATAAAACGCCGTTTCCTGACAGAAGAGCTGCGACTGACCCTTGCAAGAAAAATAAGTTACCAAGAACTGTTTTCCACGTATCATGCGGTGATACTAGCACTGCCAGGATGATACAGAGCAAATAGATTGGATATAAGCGGATGAAACGCCGTAGCAAGTAACGAAGGGTATTGGCTCGTGAGAAGGGTGCTTGGTTCGTTAGACCTATAACATAGCCAGAGAGAACAAAGAAGATTAAAACGCCTCCATGAGCCGCATGAAAATAGTGCTGAAAAGGGAAAGTTGGATGATAAGCAGGGTCAAGTTCGTATTTAAAGCCAAAAACATGAGCATAAACAACCCAGATGGCAGCGAGTCCACGTAATCCTTCTAAAGCATAATTATAGGAGGCTTTACTACGTGTTTTACTATCAGGTGGGACAAAATATTCACGTAAATCTAAATCACCTACTACATTCTTATTCATATCATAACTATTGTTTTTCTTGGTTTATTAAAATTGGTGATTCATCACCTCCTAAACAATTTAGATCGCATAACGAGAGAAACATTATTGCGAATGAAGCTGCGGGATAGCAAAATAACAGGGCAAGATTGTACTGCTTTTTTAGCAAAATCCCAAGATAGCTGCTCCTTTCCTACGAGGTATGCCTCTTGGGCGGAGCGAGCATAATTCAAGCTGTCTCGCAATCCTTTGATGTATCCTAGGACACTTCTAGTGAGTGGTGGGCTGCGTTGAATCGAGCCTGGTAGCCAGACAAAATCACTGACATAGTGTTTGTCAAATATCATTTTAAAGCCGTCTACTAGAGAGTATGCAGGCGCAAGGTCATGAAACTTATTTTCTAACTGTTGATCTGAAAAGGGCTGGTCACCAAAAACCTGGGCCTCCTTTTTGTTCGGCGAGTGGATAAAGGTTCTCAGCAGGTCTTCTGTAATTTGATGAAAATACTTTACTTCACATTCTTCAGGCTGCAAATGATCGGTCAATCGCTCAGTAAAATCTAGGATTGCTTGCTGCTGAACTGAGACTCCCCATTTAATACCTCTTTCATTTTTCTCCGATCGCAATATCGGAATGTAGCGATCGCCTTGTTTCTCATATCTGACGGTGCTGCCATGATCCGCGGCCAGAAATAGCTCTAAAATCGGAGAACTGCTAAGCGAACGGCGTTCGGTGATTGCATCAGGATCTAAGAAATAAGGTATTAAGCGATCGGTTGAGAATGGTGTGATACGTCTTTCCAATCCAAAGTAAAATCCAGCCACTCCACCTGGAGGATATAAATTGCCGATCGCCAAAATTTTACTAAATGAGCGTTGCGATCGACCCGTCCAACCAGAATCGACAATCGCAAACGATTTTCCATCACCAATACCTGCTTGTTTGAAGTAGCCGATCGCTTTCTCTCTGTAGACGGCCGCCAAGTCAACAATCCGATCGATAATTTCTTGATCCTGAAATGCTGCTTTCAGCAAAGTGAATTCCTGTTCGGTCAGATTTTTGTCCCAAATCTCGATCGGAAAGCCATGACGTGTCAGCGCATCAGCAATCTGTTCTGGTTGAATATTGACGCGATCGCACACTAACCGCACTGAGAAGAAAGGTGGCTTGTCAAAAAGCCATTCCTGTTCAGTTTCACCAATTTGTTGAATAGAGGGAAAGTGAAAAGCTTGCCTAGAACCATAAAAGTATTGGCAGTCGATGTCATAGCCCCACTTGCGGCAAATAATTTTGGCAATTTTCCCGAGAATTTGTCCATCTCTGGCCATGAAATACAGCCTCTGAATCCCCTCACTCTTCGCCTCTTCCAACACCCAATGAACGAACCCAAAAAATACAGGGGCGATGACATTAGCTGCTGTATCCCAGATTATTCGTCGATGCAATTCTGTCTCTTGGCAGTGCAACCGACACAGGCGATTAGCACCGGCTAGCAGAGAACGAAATCGGATCGGCAATTGTTCGTTGTCTGCAATGATTTGTTCGTAACGATTTAGGTGTGTTTGCACAAAAGGCTGAACTTGAATCCCTAATTTTTTCGCTACTTTGATATCAGAATAGAGATTGTCCCCAGTGTGTATGAGCTGAGAGGCTTTGATTTGATGTTGAGTGAGATAATATTGAAATAGTTCTCCAGATACCTTATGAAGTCCAACTTCATTGGAAACGTGGATTACATCACCATCTTCCCAAATTTGATGATCTTCGAGAAAGCCTCGAATCGCCTCCGAGGGTAGATACATATCTGAGAGATAGGCGATCAATTTATTTTGCTGATGTAACTCTTGAATCTTGAGCTGAGTAGCTGGAACTGGACGGAGGCTAGCACGTTCTAGTTGAATTTCATAATGTATTGCTTTCTCCCTATCTATCTCAGTCCAGTTCAAGGACTCAGCTAATTGAGCATAAATTTCCTGTAGTGTTACTTCATTCGTTGTAGATAGTTGTCTTGCCTTACACTCAGCTTCAATCCTAAGCTGACTCCAAATATCTGAGGAAATTGTAATTAGGTCTTCCTGCTTCAAGCGATTACCTAACTCCCAAAATAGATCCGTTGGCTTAGCCCAGATACGAGTCAAAGCCGTGTCAAATACATCAAATGAGTGATGGTGTGCTTGCTTCGTTGATTCAATAGTCATGTGCGGTTGTTTCATAGAAGTTGCAAATAAGTTAAATTTTTTCTCTTTGTTTCCCACGCAATAATATTGAATGGATGGCTTTATAAGTTTGAGGCTTCAAAAAGTGCTTGGCAGCAATCAAGAAGATTAGGTGAAGATAAGAGAGAGAAAATATTAATTTTGGTCTCCTAATGAAAGCCTGCTTGGCGAACCAGAAAGCTTCAGGAAAATCATCCTTAATAAGGTATCCCCAAGCATACAGGATGCTCAGATGACTAGAACCAATTCTTTCTACATTCTTAAATTCCTCTGGAACTGATTGAAACGAACGTTCCATCACCTTATCAAGTTCCTCAATCATTAACCTGAAGTTTGTAGACATACTATTAGCATATCTACGATATCGAACAAGTGGTTCTTGGATCACAAAAATTGAGAAGTGCATAGCAATACGTAACCACATATCCCAGTCCTCAGCAGATTTAAGGCTGCGTTCAAAAAAGCCTACTTTTTCAAAACAAATGCGACGGACTAATGGAGTACTACCACAATAAAGGATATTAGAGCGAAATAGTTCTTTTTTAAGCTCACTTCCAGATTTAGAATAATCATAGATATCTATAAGATTTCCGTTGCGATCGACATTAGATATCCAAGAACTTACCAAACCAACCTCTAGATGTTTTTCCAAATACTCTACTTGCTTTTCTAGCTTATTAGCTTCCCAAATATCATCAGCATCTAAAAATGCTAAATATTCACCTTGAGAAGACCAAATGCCCGTGTTTCGCGCTCCTGATAAACCTTGATTTTCTTGAGAAATTAGTTTTACTCTTGAATCTTTGATTTCAGAAGCCCATTCTACAATGCCATCAGGGCTTCCATCGTTAATGATTAAAACTTCTAAATCAGTAAAGGTCTGATTTAGAACGCTTTCTAACGTCTCTGGAAGATAAGCCATTGCATTGTAAGCTGGGATAATAACTGAAACTTTGGGCATAATAACTCCTATTTTAATAATATGATTCGATTATTATTGGCGATCGCCAACACTCAGTTCCTAGTGGAAATTGATTTTAAACAAAGGTTAGTTTAACTGGAAGCCCCTGATTCATTTTGCATTTGGTGATACTTCCAGAGTCTACCGCGTTGTTCTAACAACTCTTGGTATTTACCTCGCTCTACAATTCGTCCCTCCTCAAGTACCACTACTTGATCGGCACGAGCAATTGTAGAAAGTCGGTGGGCGATCGCAATTACAGTCCTGCCTACAGACAGCTTTTCCAACGACTCCTGGATCAATCGCTCAGATACGGAATCTAAAGCGCTAGTAGCTTCGTCCAAAATTAAGATTTCTGGATCGCGCAACAGAGCACGAGCGATCGCCAGTCTTTGACGTTGACCACCTGATAAGCGTACACCGCGATCGCCTAGTTGGGTGTCGAATCCCTCCGGTAGCTGCTGGATAAACTCTAAAGCATAAGCTTGACGGGCTGCTTCTAAAATCTCTGCCTCTTCCACTCCTTCCAAAGCATAGGCAATGTTGTCACGGACATTAGCATTGAAAATAAAAGTATCCTGGCTTACAATTGCTAATTTTTGGCGCAGCGACTTAATTTCATACGTTTTCAAATCAACTCCATCAATCAAAATCGTGCCCCGCGTTGGATCGTAAAATCGTGGGATGAGATCAGCGAGTGTAGTCTTTCCAGCACCAGATCCTCCCACCAAAGCGGTCATCTTGCCCCGTTCGATCGTCAAGATAATATCATGGAGTACCAAATTCTGAGGTTCATATCCGAAATCTACAGAAACTAAATCGATCGCCGTTTTCAAACCTGAAAACTCAATATGCCCATTCGGAAAATACTCCTTGTTATCTGTCCTCAATAGTTCCTTAATATTAACAGCAGCTCCTTGTAATCCGCTCAGAACAACTCTCGTTCCGTTCACATCCTGTAATGTTGGTACTAGACGAAACAATACAAAGAAAAATGTCAGCAATGAAGCAGCAGGTAATGACTTGCCGGTAATGATGCCATTGAAGGCCAGAATAATCAGGCTGACCAGAATTGCTGTAGCAATACTTTCTGATATAGGTCTAACTGACGACATCAGCCGAGTTATCTTAATCAAGCTTTTACTTACACGACCACTACTTTTATAAAAGCGTTTTCGCTCAAAATCTTGAGCCGCAAATGCTTGAATAGTACGAACTCCATTGATGAACTCAACCGCCGTTGAAGTGAAATCACTGTTAGCTGCTGAAGTTTCAAAACTTACTTCTCGTACCCTAACATTCAGAGAGGACAACCCCGCTGCCAAGAGACCGAATAACATCATTGCCAGAAGTGTGATTTGCCATGAAATCAGCAGCAATGTTGACATATAAACTACCCCTACCAAGCATCGCGTCATTACAAAGGCGACTCCTCCAAAAGCACTTTTGATTCTTTCTAGTTCAGTTGTAATGGTGTTAACGAGTGCTCCTGACTGAGTTTTAGCAAAGTATCCCAGGCTAAAAGCTTGAAGCTGTTCAAATATTTGCCTACGCAGTCTATCTAATAATTTGATCTGAGAAAATTCTATATAAATAATAGATAAGTAGTTGAATGATGCACGCATCCAAGTGCTAAGTAGAATCAGAATGCTAATGCGAACTGTGCGGCTACTTGCTGAAGTATTTGCGCCTAAAATCCAAATATCAACCCATTCAATTCCTGTTCGGATAGGTTCTGCATTAGGGCTTGTTAAATTTTGGATGAAAGAAAGTAGAAACCCAATTCCCACCCCTTCAAAAGTTGCCGCTAAAAATGTAAATACAAAAGCAAGAATTACAATTTTGGGAAAATATTTAAATTCTCTCAAGATCAAGTAATTATCCTGCCATAACCTAGATTTTTTTAAATAAATACTAATTGGATTCAATGAGTTAGATAACATAAGAATTACGCAGGTTAACTAAAAGCGTTAAGAAAGTAATTTAGGAAGCTCATTACCATGAAATAATTACCGACCCAGAATGAGATAAGCACTAAACACAGAATCAAA
This sequence comes from Microcoleus sp. S13C4, assembly GCF_036700865.1. Lineage (NCBI taxonomy): Bacteria > Bacillati > Cyanobacteriota > Cyanophyceae > Oscillatoriales > Microcoleaceae > Microcoleus > Microcoleus sp. S13C4. The sequence goes on along the minus strand of NZ_JAUBPS010000087.1, from coordinate 1,304 downwards.
AAACCCCGGAAAATCTTGATTTTTATAAGTACAATAGAAGAGCATGGCGTTAGCCCCTCTATCATAAACTTTAGATAAAGCGCAGAAGCTTTGCAAATTGAAGATTCAGTATTGATCTACAACCCAACTAACCTCATTTGAATTGTTTTTCTGGATGTGAGCTTGTGCAATTTCCAATAATGTGACCGGTTGTTGACATTCTGAGCCGATCGGTATTACCTCAGATATAGTCAAAGGACAGGATGAATTCCTCAAGCTAATCTCACTCGCTACTCCCTGAGATATAGTCAAAGGATGGAATGAATCCCTTAAGCTAATCTCACCCCGTAGCACATTCAACAACTGTGGTAACTTATCCAGGTTGTACTTACACATCCAACGAATTAAAGGTGTAGTACCAGAATTCTGATTAGCTAATCTTGTGGGAAACTTCACAAGCCGGAACAACTTGCCTCCTGTGCCAATATACCATTGCTTAGGGCAAATCGGCTCCGGTGAATAAAAGTACATAAGTATAGCTGTCACCAGTAAAACTGGGCTGACAAATACCAGTAGAAAAAAGGTGGCAATTGAGTCAATCGATTGCTGGCGCTGGGGGCTAAGTTGGCTTGGCTTTTGAAATGTTTTTTGAATCCTCCCACGTATAAACACGGGTTTGTTAGCTTGTTCGCAGGCATCTGCCCAGAGCTTCAGGGTTGCCTCACCGAGATTTGGATGGAGGCGAACCAGCCGTACCGGAGATGGTTTCAAGCATTCTACTAGCTGTTGCTCAGTCTCAAACGCCGAGATATAAGGCTGTTTGGTCTGTTGTCCGAGACTGACGAATAACTGTCCCTGTCGCCACTTCAGAATGCAGTGAGGTAAGTAATTGTTTGAATGCTGTTGCTCTACAGAAGAATAGATATTTAAATTGGACACTTCTGAAATAGTCATGGTTCTTATTACCTGACGCGAATGTTACTAAATTATTGTCTGTCGGCAAGATGACTTATAACTCAAAATTGTCCTACACAGATTACTTAAGTAGAATTATTTTTCTGTTGCAACACATCTTAATCCTAAGTTAAGAGTTGGTAAAACTACAGTCATCTATCTGACTGCATGATACTGCTATTACTTACTGATGCTGATAGTTTTAATAAAGTTTTACAATAGTTTGATGTTTTATATTTTTTTCAACAACATAGGATTTGTCTCTTGACCAATTACATAATGTATGATATAGGGGTATCCGCTCAATAAATCGGGGTAATAGAAAAAAAGAAGGTTCACAATCTAGGCACAGCATGGTAAAATATGATTCA
>NZ_JAUBPS010000086.1:0-23734 GCF_036700865.1 Microcoleus sp. S13C4 | reverse complement strand
TTTTAGCTGGCATTTTTGTAGAGATTGACTAAACTCATTTTTTATTATACCCTATTTAAAGGCACAACAGCTTATGACATTTAACTGGAAATGGTCGTCGGGGCGATCGCATTAACCGTCAAATTTACGAGGTGGTGGTACGATACCTCAATTGCAGCACCACGCAAGAGGCTAAATCTCCAGAGAACTTCCAAGCCCTAGTCAAAGTCTAAATTTCTATGAGACTAATCTATTAATCGTTGTTCAATACAATTTTTTTATTATCATCTTTTCCCTGATAATTGCCCTTTTTGCCTCCTATAAGCCTGAGAATTAACCGGGAAAATGAATCCCAAAAACGGTGAAAGTATGCGTTGTTGTTGGTAATTGGTGATTCTTGGACAATGGGAACGGGCATCTGGGCAATGCACTTTATAGGAATGCTGGCTTATTACCTGCGAGTATTGAGCGCCTACAATTTACCCCTTGTGATTGTCTCTTGGCTTGCCGGAGTCATTGCATCTGGTATCGCCTTCTACAGCTTGCATCGAGGTTTTGCACACAGGTTCTCATTGTTAATCCCCGGTATTCTCATGATATCTGGCATTGGAAGTAAGCATTATATGGGCATGGCTTCGGTGCGAGTACCTGCCGAAATGCACCATAATTACTGGATTGTGGCACTGTTTGTCTTAGTTGCCGTTATTTCCAAATCGATGAGGAAGTCCGATGTACGACTTGACGAGATTCACTTTAAGGGACATGGCGGAATGCGGGTTGGCCCTACGCCAGTTCGGCTTGGGGGTTGAAAGTATGGAAGAGGCGAGTAACAGAATTGTTAGGTATCTTTACGAAAATTTCTGTACTAAGCCAACTGGTGAGAAATCCTGCGCCCTCGTCCGTTTGTTAAAAACTCACCCTTATGAAGACTTAGAAGTCGAACTTGCCGAGTATGCCCGTAGTATGTTGGACCACTATCCCCCTTTGCCTGCGATGAAGTGCATGACTCTACTGGCAACGGTAGGAGAACAAACGGAATGGAACTCAAGACACAAATCCGTTGGACACAAAGCTATTCCACTGGCAAGCGAATCTGTAGTCGCTCAGATACCGATGATCTCACAACTCATCAGACAGCTCGGCTTAGATATAAAAACAGTTATCAACCCTGACCCGAATCTTTTGGTAGAAATCGAGCAGAGAAAATACAACGTCTTCCATGTACCTGAAGCGATTGGCAGTCCCTATATTCCCGCTCAGGACTCCTTTGTGATTCCCTTCGGAATCAAGTCTGTGTTAGGGTTTGGTGGTCTATTGCCTTCGGGCAATATGTTTGCAATTATCATGTTCTTGAAAGTCCAGATTCCTATTAGCACGGTTCAGATGTTCAGCACTCTGGCGCTAAACGTAAAGACAGCACTGCTGCCCTTCGATCGAGGAGCTGTCTTCGCTCAAAAAAAAGATGAATCTGATACAGCCTCTAAGCAAATATTCACAATAAACACTGAGCAGGAGATAGCGCAGCTTAGATCCCAGGTAGCGACTTTGAGGCAGTTGCTTGATGTTTTTGACCAATCGATCTCCGTACAATCCGATCGACTCGAACAAGCCATAGAGCAACTGGCAGACTCCGCGCAAAAGTTAGATACCCTCAACGAGAGACTCAAGGAAGACAATCTTCGCATGGGTGCGGAATTGGATATCGTACGTCAAATGCAGCAGATGATTCTGCCCAATGCTGAGGAACTGAAAATTGAAGGACTCGATATTGCTGCATACATGGCTGCTGCTGATGAAGTCGGCGGCGACTACTATGATGTTTTAAAGACCGATGGTGTTGTCACTCTTGGCATCGGCGATGTCACCGGACATGGACTCGAAAGCGGTATCTTGATGCTGATGGCGCAAACGGCAGTCCGTACCCTAAAGGAAATCCGCGAAACTGATCCGGTGCGGTTCCTAGATGCGCTCAACCGCACCCTGTATAAAAACGTGCAGCGCATGAAATCTGAGAAAAGTCTCACCCTAGCGATTTTAAATTACTCCCAAGGACGGGTCAGCATTAGCGGTCAGCATGAAGAAACAATCATTGTGCGACGAGGAGGAGAAATTGAGCGAGTAGACACGGTGGATTTAGGCTTGCCCATCGCCCTCCACGATGACATTGCTGAGTTCATCAGTCAAATTTCAATTGAGCTACAGCTAGGAGATGGTATAGTGCTATATACCGATGGTATTCCCGAAGCAAAAGACATTAACAAAAAACAGTATGGCGTTGAGCCGATGTGTGAAGTCATTAGCAAAAACTGGCCTTTATCGGCTGGGGAAATTAAGCAAGCGGTGATTGACGATTTACGACGCCATATCGGCACTCAAAAAGTGTTTGATGATATTACGCTGTTGGTTTTGAAGCGTACTGAATTGGGTGTAGAAAACAAGTCACAGCCTCAAGCAGCCACATGGGTTTAGAGCGATCGCCCATAGGTCGAAAAAACAAACTTATGACATTAAACTGGAAAATAATCGTCGGGGCGATCGCATTAACCGTCAAATTTACGAATAGGTGGTGAGATATCTCAAATGCCGCCTCCCAAAAAAGCCTGAATCTCCTGAGAACTCTAAAGCTGTAGTCAACGTCTAAATTTCTATGCTTAAATCTATCTAATGATCTCTGGCATCAAGGTCAATAAAGGGTTTGAGCACGGGATGAGCGATCACTTTATTGACATTAGTGCTTTTGGTCAATTAAAACTCTTCACTCCAAGCTTTTATACATAGCAACGTAAGGCGCGCCGAGGCGCACCCTACCGGATAGATATGCAAGGGTAATTTCTATTCCTCTCAAAGCTTTTTTTGATCTCAAACAGCTTTGTTCTATTTTTTCTTTGAATCTGAAACCTCAGAAATCAAATCATCTTTATCAACTTTGGGTACAAAATCAGGGCGTTCTTTGGCTTCCCAACCGGGGGGACGCTTGGAGTTATACCAGGCGATCGAGCCGATCGTAGTGGCAGCAATAAAGCCAGCAACAAGAACTAATATTGGAGTGCTCAAGCTGACACTTGATTCCGGAACTGGCTGCTGCATCAGCAGGTCAATCATTACTTGCCTGATGGGTGCAACAACAACTGCTATGGGAGTGGTCAAGCTGATATCTATCATTAGGCTAAATCCTTATCTACTCTACTTTTACATTATCTTAAGTGCTAATGCTGTTTTGTTGATATATCGGAAGACAGAAAAATTGACAGAATTGCCGTCATAATGTTTAGAGCTTGAAAATAGGAGAGCTGATTTTATGTCGTTGCTGACAATAGCATTGCTGTTGGCTGCTAGTTTCAGCCTGGGTGCTTTACCACTAACGGGATGGGCGGTGCGAGTGTTTAGCAGCCGAGATTTGAGGGCGCTGGGTACGGGGAATGTGGGCGTGTCTGCTGCTTTCATTCACGGGGGGAAATTAGCGGGAATTGCTGCGGTGTTGGCGGAAATTGCCAGGGGTATTGTGCCGGTTTTGGCGGGGCGATTTTGCTTCCCGGATGCACCTGTGATCGCGATCGTGCTGTTAATTCCTCTAGTTGCAGGCAGATATGCGATCGCCCGTGGTGGAGGCGTTACCAACGCCGTTTGGGGTCTTTTGGTATTTTCGCCGCCGGTGGCTGTATCATCGGGCATTTGGGGGATTCTGGTGTGGGGTTTGGCACAGCGGTGGTGGGGTGAGGGCGATCGGGCGAGACTCTTTGCTTCCCGTTGCGGGTGTCTGTGCACGCCAATTTGGGTTTGGGCGTGGCGACAATCTTTGCCCGAATTTTTAGCCGCAGCAGGATTAGCTGTTTTGTTAGCAGCAATTAATTTCAGTCAGGGTGATGATATGGGTTTATCTAAATCAGAGCAATTGTTTTCTCTTGATGACTCGTTAGATGTTGCAATCTGCGGCGATAAAGCTGCTAAATTGTCTCAACTGAAACGCGCAGGTTTTAACGTACCTGCTGGTTTTATATTGCCATCGCAGGAAGAAGGAAGAGGGAAGAAGGAAGAAGGAAGAAGGAAGAAGGAAGAAGGAAGAAGGAAGAAAGAAGAAGGAAGAAGGAATGAGGAAATTGCCGATCGACTGTTAATCAGTAATTCTGTAATCCAAAATCTAAAATCCCAAATCCCAAATCGAATGATTGTTCGTTCTTCTGCTGCGGGAGAAGATGGCGACATTAGTTCGGCGGCCGGACAATATCAAACTATTGGTCCTGTTTTCACTGAAGCTGAATTGCTTGATGCAATTAATCGCTGCCGCCAGTCTTATTGGACTGCCGAAGCTGTTGATTACCGCCATCAACGACAACTCACCGATACCCAAATGGCTGTATTGATTCAGCCTTACATTGACAGCAAAATTGCGGGAGTCATGTTCAGCCGTAATCCTTTAGATGGCGGTTCCCAAATTATAATTGAAGCTCTGCCGGGAGGTGCTGAATCTGTTGTCGGCGGACAAGTTACTCCGGTTCATTTAGAAATTGATTTTAGTACACCTGAAATTTTAGAAAAACCATTAAGCGCACTTGAAAAAAATTCAATTTTTGATAAAAAAGTTATAGCAGAATTAGTCAAACAAGCGCAAGCTATCGAAGCTTTTTTTCACGGAATACCGCAGGATATTGAGTGGAGTTGGGACGGGGAAAAAGTTTGGATTTTGCAAAGCCGCCCGATTACAAATTTGCAGCCGTTTTGGACGCGCACTATTGCAGCAGAAGTGATTCCCGGGGCAATTCGTCCCCTAACTTGGTCGATTAACCGGCCGTTGACTTGCGGGGTTTGGGGAGAGATTTTTAAGGTGGTTTTGGGCGATCGCGCGATCGGCTTAAACTTTAATGAAACGGCAACTTTACTGGGCTCTCACGCCTATTTTAATGCGACTTTGTTGGGCGAAATCTTTCGGATGATGGGATTGCCGGAGCAGGGTTTGGAATTTTTGCTGAGAGGGCAAAAAATGGGCAAGCCGCCTTTGGGGAAGATTTTGCCTTCTTTGCCCGGTTTGTGGCGTCTGGGCCAGCGAGAGAGGGCGCTGAATGCAGAATTTAAGGGCGATCGTACTTCTATTTTTCTCCCGGCACTGCAAAGTCTGGAGAAGGAAGGAGGAAGAGGGAAGAAGGAAGAAGGAAGAGGGAAGAAGGAAGAAGAAATATTAATGCCCAATGCCCAATGCCCAATGCCCAATTATCAATATTTGTCGGAATTGTTGGAGAGAGCAGAGCAAATTCAGGAGTGGCTGAAACCGATTACTTACTACAATATATTAGGGCCGATCGGGCTGGCTATTCGCAAGGCAATTTTTCGGGTTCCCGATGAATGGATGGACAATGATAGCGCTCCTGAAATTGCTTCTGTGCGAGCGTTGCAGCAGTTGGCTCATAAATTGCGGCAAGCTGCTGTTTCGCAGTCGGAGGAAACTATTTCAGTAGCACATTTAGCACAGACATTTGCGGAAACTCCGGCTTTACAAGCAGAGTTTGAAAAGTGGCTTGAGATTTATGGATATTTGAGCGAGGTGGGAACGGATATTGCTGTTCCTACTTGGCGAGAACAACCGGAAGTTTACCAAAAACTGCTAATAAGTATGGCTCAAAAAGCCGACGTTAATTTAGTCAAAAAGCGGAAATTAGGCTTGAATTTTTCGCAGAAGTGGCGACTAGATAAATGTCAGGAAAGAGCGCTCGTCAAAAACGAAATTAGCGAAATTTACGCGCGGTTGTTGGCTCATTTACGCTGGACTTTTTTGGAGATTGAAGCTTGCGGATTGGCTATGCAGGTGTTTCAGGAAAGCGGGGATATTTTTTATCTGGAATTTGAGGAAATTCAGCAGTGGATTCGTAGCGGGGCGAGTGTTTCCTTTAAGGATACAATTAGGGAAAGGCGCGATCGGCTAACAGGCGATCGCGATCGCCCAATTCCCCCTGTCGTCTACGGCAATTTGCTGCCAAACTCTCAGAAAAGGGCGATCGAACTTGCCACATCCGCAACTAATATTATGCAGGGAATTCCCGCGAGTATCGGTCGTGTCGAAGGCTTTGTCAAGATTTGCCGCACCGCGAGTACAGATTTAGGAGAAAATGCGATCGCAGTAGTCCCATACACCGATGCAGGTTGGGCGCCGCTGCTATTAGGAGCAACAGCAATTATTGCCGAAGTTGGCGGCCAACTATCTCACGGAGCAATTATCGCTCGCGAGTACAAAATTCCCGCAGTCATGAATATTCCCGAAGCGACAACTCGCTTGCGAGACGGTCAAAAAGTCCGAGTAGACGGATATCTCGGCACTGTAGAATTGCTGGAATAATTAGCAATAGGAAAGATGCCTGTTCCACAAAGAGTTGATTTCTTGTGGAACAGGCATCTTGCCTGTTAATAAAAAGATTATTGAAAATGGTGCAACATCTCAGCAATCTCGTAAACCCGCCCCCGCCCCACAAAAAAGCTTTCCTAAGCCTTTAAGAAATTCTCGACAACATAGTTCCCCACATTTCTACCACACTTCAACCCCTCTACGTTACCACTCATGAAATGGATGCCTCCGTAAATGCGACTCATGCCCGCTTCGTCAGCAGCTTGGCTAAAGTTTTCAAAAGTTCGCAAACTATTGACAGACTTGTCTCCCTTGTCCCCAAAGCCGTAATCCGAACCAAATACAGAACTCATAACAATAGCTGCTGCACTGCTAAAGGTGCTGTGCCCCGATGTGTACTCTGAGAACGACGGAGTAACCCACAGCGGATTCCACTGGGGGTCGGCTGTCGTGTTGGGATTGTTGTCTTTGTCAGCTTGGCGGATAGCTGTCACCGGTCGCCAGGAGTTGTAGTGATACTTGGCATCCCAGCAAGCAATACCTGCATCAGCCAAGGCAATATTTAGAAGGGCGAACAAGTGGGCACTATCTTCTAAGGATTGGCCAGTGAGAGCCGCTGCTTCTTCGGCGATTTGGTTCCAGTGACCGGGAGGGGTGAACGTGCCCCCGGCATCTGACCAGAAATGGGAGAGCGCAGTTTGATCTGGGGTGCGGGTAAGACTGTCACTTTTGCCGATTTCTTTGACGTAGTTCAATTCCTCTGCGTACTTGGCACTATCGAGGGCGGGGGGGGCCGGCGGGCGGAACTGAGAACCCCTAGTCAGGGCAAAGGGACTCACGTCCGGCCACTGGGGAGCTACCCCTGGGGCAAAAGTGGGGGGAGTCGGCACCCAACTGCCTGGGTCAGCTTTGGGTGTGTACGTCACTGTTTTGTTCGCGCCGTCTGTACTCCGCCAAGTGATAATTTGGTCGGCAACTTGCTGTCCGAGGGCGATGCCCTCGTCTTTGGATTTGCTGTCAGGAATTTTGGCTAGAGACGATGTATATGCTTGGTCGAATTTGCCGGCTTGTGCTGGGTAGAGACTGACTAAGACGCGGTGGGCTGCTGCTGCTGCTGCTGTTTCTTCGGACGTGCCTGCTGGTGCATCTATACTGACGCGGTAAGGGCTGTATTTTTTGCTAATAGAGTTAACAGAGTCGTAAATGGCTGCGTGAACCATTGCCATGTTGCGGGAGGCTAGCGGAGGCGGGGTGTTGTCTGTCCGCACGGCGTCGAGTAAAGTGGCGTTCCAGTCTGTAACGACGCTTCCCGATATTAAAGTTGTGAAGTTGCTGCGATTGATGGTGTCGCTGTTGACTCCTTGCAATACTGCTAAATATTCGCCCGTGAGTTTGTCTTGAATTACGGTGCTGTTGTTGTTGACTCCGGTGCCTTGTTGGATATTTAAATCTTCAAAGGTGAGGCCGTTTAGCAATCGAATTTTGTCATTGCCGTTGCCGAAGTCGGCGATGTAGTCGGCTGTAGCTACAGTTGGGCCCCCGCTGCCTTTAGCAATGGCAAATATATCATCGCCTGCGCCACCGCTGATGGTATCGCTACCTGCGCCGCCGTAGATGATATCGTTGCCGGAATCGCCACCAATTAGGTCGCTGCCTTTGCCTCCCCAGAGGATGTCATTATCTGCACCGCCGGTGATAGTGTCGTTGCCTGTGTCGCCGCAGATTTTGTCTTTGCCAGCATCGCCTTCGAGATAGTCGTCTCCGCTGTTGGCATAAATTATGTCGTTGCCATCCAAGGCGTTAAATCTGTCTGGTTGGGTGGTTCCTTCGAGATAGTTAAAGTTATAACTAGGGGTCAGGGATGCCATGTTTATTGATTGGATATTTTGATTAAGGTGGAAAGGTTGGTACTGTAGGTAGATGCTTACGTGTGTTTACCCCTGACTTAATATTAAACTTTGTGGTGGGGATGTAAACACCACAACACAGCTTTATTGAATCTTTAATATTTAACAGGCTTTTTATGAACTTTTGCGGTCTGAAGCTACGTAAAAATACAGTCATTAAAACGGCCTCAGATACTGCAACTTTGTTAAAGTTTTACAAAAAAGCTGTTTGTTTTAATATTTAGAGGAATATAATTTTTACCTTCATAAAAGGTGCGAATTGTGTAACTGAGTAAGTATATATTGATTAAGCACTTCTCAAAGCTGCGATCGGGTCAAGTTTGGCGGCTTGGCGGGCGGGGACAACGCCGAAAAAGAGGCCTACTGCACCGGATACACTGACCGCAAGGGCGATCGCCACGGGCGAAATACCAGCTTGCAAGGGCGTGAAATTACCTACAAGCAAGATACCGCCGATACCTACGCAAGTACCCACTATCCCTCCGGCGGCTGATAAAATTACAGCTTCGACAATAAATTGAAACAAGATATCTTGTTGGGATGCGCCGATCGCCTTTCTGAGTCCAATTTCCTGAGTACGTTCGCTGACTGAAACCAGCATAATGTTCATAATCCCAATGCCGCCTACTAATAGGGAAATGCTGGCAACAGCAGTTAACATAAGTGTCAGAGCCCCCGAAATTGCACCCATTGTTGCCATTAAATCTTTCTGATTTCTCACCGTAAAATCATCTTCGGTAGTAACTTTGTGCCGCAGTCTTAGCAGGTTTTCAACCTGAAATTGAGCCGCGTCCATTTTCGATTCATCTTTAATCGAAATAAATATCGAGGTGACAGCTAAACCGTAGGGAGATTTCCGCCCGACAATGCGATTGGCCATTGTGGCGATCGGCACCACAGCCGAGTTATCGTAATTCGTACCAAAAGATGTCCCTTTTGGCGCCAATACTCCAATTACTTTCATACTGACATTTTTGACTCGCACTTGTTCGCCGAGGGGGTTAGCATTGCCCAAAAGTTTCTCGGCCAATTCTGAACCGAGAACAACAACTTGATTGTTTTGCCTGACATCGAGATCCGTCAAAAATCGCCCTTTAGCCATTTCAAAGTTTCGGACTGTGAGAAATTCTGGAATTGTGCCGAAAATTAGAGATGAGACATTTTTGTTGCTGTAGCGAACTATTTCAGAACTGTTGAGTTCTGCGGAAACGCCTTGAACCGACGGGACTTGAGTTGCGATCGCCTTAGCATCTTCTACTATCAGTGTTTGAGGCGCATTTGAGATAGCACTTCGCCTAGCATTGGGTACTCCGGGTCTAACTATCAATACATTTGTACCGAGGGCTTGAACTTGTCCTCCTACAAATTTTTGAGCTCCTTCTCCAATTCCAATCATGGCAATTACTGAGGCGTTGCCGACAATCATGCCAATCATCGTTAAACTGCTGCGAGTTTTGTTGGCTAGTAGCGTTTGACCAGCCATTTTGACGCTTTCAATAAAATTCATAGTTTGTTATTGGTTATTGGTTATTGGTTAGGAGTTATTTTGATAACAATCAACACTCAACCGTGAACAGTGAACAGTCAACAGTCAACCGTCAACAGTCAACACACTAATTAAGCACTTCTCAATGCTACAATCGGGTCTAATTTAGCAGCTTGTTTGGCAGGTACGATGCCGAAAAATAAGCCTATGCTGCCGGAAACACCGACGGCAAGTGCGATCGCCACTGGGGAAACACTAGCTTGCAGGGGAGTAAACGCAGACACTAAAAAAACGCCACCGATACCAAATCCAGTGCCGATCGCGCCACCTGCCGCTGACAAAATCACAGCCTCGATCATAAACTGAATCAAAATATCCTGCGGAGAAGCTCCGATCGCCTTTCTCAGCCCAATTTCCTTCGTGCGTTCGGTAACAGAAACCAGCATGATATTCATAATCCCGATGCCGCCCACAAACAGCGAAATTGCCGCCACGAAAGCCAACATCAACGTTAAAGCACCGGTTATGCTGCCCAAAGTCTTCATTAAATCTTTCTGATTTCGGACAGTAAAATCATCCTCTTTCGTAATATTGTGGCGCAGTCGCAGCAAATTCTCTATCTGAAATTGCGCCGCTCTCATCAAAGTCTCGTCTTTAATGGAAACCGAAATAAATGTTACCTTTGTACCGTAGGGAGAGGAGCGACCGACAATCCGGTTTACCATTGTTGTCAATGGCAAATAAACGTTCATATCTTGATTGTCGCCAAAACTAGAACCCTTCCCCTGCATGACTCCTATTACTTGAAAAGTAGAGTTTTTGATCCGAATATATTGACCGATGGGCTGTGTATTGCCAAACAATTGTTCTGCTGCTTCTGAGCCTAAAGCAACCACATTTTCTTGTCTTGCTAAATCCAGTTTGTTTAAAAATCGACCTTGAGCAACATCAAAGCTTCTTACCGACAGAAATTCGGGAGTAGTTCCGACAATGGAAGACGAAACATTTTTATTGCGGTAAGTAACGAGTTGACTATCGTTGAGAGTTGGTGCAACTTCTTTGACAGAAGCAACTTGAGATGCGATCGCATCGGCATCTTCCAACACCAATGTCTGAGGTGGAATCACCGGGCGACTTTGCGCTTCAGGACTTCCGGGAATCACAAATAGCAAATTTGAACCCAGAGAGTTAACTTGTCCCGCAATAAATGTTTGAGCTCCTTCGCCGATACCGATCATAGAAATTACGGAAGCATTACCGATAATAATTCCTAACATCGTCAAGGTGCTGCGAAGCTTGTTTGCCATCAAAGTTGTGACGGCCATTTTGACGCTTTCAACAATATCCATAAGTCGATTTTGGATTTTGGATTTTGGATTTTAGATTAGGGAATTGGGATTATTGGTGTCAACTTAATATTTAAACCCATAATAAATCTCGCTTGTAGTCGAGTCTCGATCCCCCTAAATCCCCCTTAATAAGGGGGACTTTGAATAGTCTTGTCCCCCCTTGTTAAGAGGAACCTTGACTGCTCTTGTCCCCCCCTTATTAAGAGGGACTTTGACTGCTCTTGTCCCCCCCTTATTAAGGGGGGTTAGGGGGGATCTCCGGGTTTGAAAACACCCGAGAGCGAGATAAATAATCCCCTATGCCCTATTTCTGATTCTTGATAATATCCTCTAATTTTTTACCTTGAGGAAGTTCGGTAAAAACGCGATCGCCCACTTTTGCACCCTCTAAAATCTGAATCTTGTTGCCAATAGTCGAGCCAACCGTAACAGCCTTAAACTTCGGCTGTTGTTTTTCATCAGGAACCAGCACACCCGTTTGACCTTTATTAGTCACAATTGCCACCGTCGGCACAACTAAAGCATTGCTCAACTTTTGACCAACAAATCTCAAATCTACGTTCATCCCCGATTGCAAGAAATCCTTGCCCGTAGCAATGGCCACTCGCACTTGAAATAGCGTCACATCCCGTTCCTTCACAGCTTCGGGTGCAATTAACTTAACGCGACCTTGAAACACTTTATCTGGATAAGCATCGGCGACTATTTCAACTTCTTGACCCGCTTTAATTTGACTGATATCAGCCTCCGGGACTTTCGCCAAAACTTCCACATCTCTAGCCAAAGCGACAATCGATGTCGAAGTTGCCGAAGTAGCTTCCGAGGCCGAAGTTGCCGGAGTTACAAAAGCTCCTTGGATGGCGTATCTTTGGGTAATAATTCCAGCAAAAGGAGCGCGAACTTTCGTATCTTCTAACTGCACTTCTTGAAAGCGTACTTGAGCTTGAGCTTCCTCTAATTCAGCTTTAGCTTGAGCTATTTCTTCCGGGCGAGAACCGTTTTCTTGTGCCGCCAATTGGCTTTTTGCTTCAGCAACTGCTGCTTCGGCTTTGGCGATTTCTTCTGGACGGTTGCCGTTTTCTAGCTGCCCTAATTTGCTTTTAGCTTCGGCAACTTCTGCCTCACCTTTGGCAATTTCTTCCGATCGCGTGCCGTTTTGCAATTGCTTCAATGCTTGCTGCTCTACTTCCACAGCAGCTTGCAGTTGCTGAATTTGCGACAGCCGATTTTCTTGTAGTTGTTGCAGGCGTCTTTGAGATTCTGTTAATTTAGCTTGGGCTGTACGATTTTCTTTAATTAATTCATCGAGTTTATCTTTAGCAAGAGCACCTTCTTCCACTAACGGTCGGTTGCGTTCCACCCGTTGAGCTGTTAGTTCAGCTTGAGCTTTACTCGATTCAATTTGCGTTTGTGCTTGGGCAATTTCTTGTTTGACACTGCCGGTTTGAGCGTCTGCTAAACGAGCTTGAGCTTGGGCTAAACGAGCTCGCCCTTGGCTGACTTCTTCCACGCGGCTGCCGGCTCGCAGTTGCTGCAAGCCAGCTTGAGTTTGCTGCAAGCGAGCTCTTGCTCCTGCAACTTCTTCTACGCGACTGCCGGCTTGGACTTGCGACAGACTGGCCTCGGCTTGCTCTAAGCGCGCTCGGGCGCTGGCAATATCTTCCGATCGATTCCCGGCTTCGATTTTGGCGAGTTTTGCTCGCACGCTGGCTTCGCGGGCTTTAGCTTGGGCTAGTTGAGCTTCTACATCGCGGCTTTCCATGCGGGCAACAATCTGTCCTGCTTCCACTTTATCGCCCTGTTCGACAAATAATTCTGCGATTCTGCCGGAACCCTTGGGGCTGAGATTCACGCGCTGTACCGGCTGCACCGTGCCGCTGGACGTGATCCGCACCGTGAGGTTTTGCGCTTCTACGGGGACAGTCATAGTGGCGATCGCATCTACTTTCGGCTGCGATCGACTTTTTGCTACATATATAGTGGTCGGTACAGCTAGCAACCCGGCTGCAACCAACCCAATCGCCCACCGCTGCGGTTTGCGCGCGGGTTTCTTCGGAGACTGCTTTTGGGCGGTTTTTTTATCTGCAATTTTGGTCTCTGCGGCCTTGGTGTCTACAGTCTGAGTATCTTCCACCTTGACCTGAGCAGTTTCCTTTTTGGGGCTAACGATCATACCGACTCACCTAATTTAATCTCAGGATTACCTTTAAAGGTAGAATTTTTTCTGATGCTTGGCATCGTCTTTCAGACTCATCCGATCGGGTGAATTTTAAAAAGTTCCCCAACCAGCACCTGTAAACAATTATAGCTAATCTTTGCAAATTATTAAATAATGTTAAGTTTTTTCATCCCAAAGAGGTGGGCCCAAACTGAATCGCTGCCGGCTGCTGGCAAATAAAAATATATTTTAGCAGATAATATTGTTTTTGGGATCTAGGAGTGCGCTTCTCACCAGCAACAAAGGTGGATTTGACGATCGACCGTCACTAGGTTATTGCGGACTCGTGATAGCGATCGCAGCGGGATCTGCCAGTGCGAATCTCGCAACGACTAAAGTATGGACACACTTATTCTCATAAACCCGGTTTCACGGGCAGCGGTGCGTAAGTCCTGAATACATATCCGCCCGGTGTCCACAACAGGTTAAAATATTTTTCAAATTCGTTAAAAATGGAAAATATCAACAATGAATCGTCCTCAAAGTGTTACAGTTCTGGCAATCTTGCAGCTAATTAGCGGCATCTTCAGTTTGCTTGACGGCTTGTTCATCTTACTTTTTGCTGGCATTTTTGGCGGTCTCGGGGCGGCTGTCGGCGGGGCGAAAGTTGGCACTGTAATCGGCAGCTTCATTGCAATTTTTGCGGCGCTCAGTTTTATTTTAGGCCTCCTCTCCTTACTCTTAACTTGGGGTTTGTTTCAACTAAGAAATTGGGCTTGGACGGGAACGTTAATTGTCCATATCATCGCCATCCTCGCGCAAATTGTCAAAATGTTTGGCAGCGGGGGTACAGCAGTCAATTTTTTAACTCTGGGTTTTGCAGGGGCTAGCATTTACTACCTGCTGCGACCGGATGTTAAACAAGCATTTCGTGTCTGATTTCCTTTTAATTAACGGTACTGAATTCTCGGATCTAAAAAAGCATAGGAAATATCAACCGCGAGATTAATCAGTACAAAACTGACAGACACAAAAATTACTCCGCCTTGGACAATTGGGTAATCCCGCGTCAGAATACCGGTGTAAATCCAAGAACCAATTCCCGGCCAGGAGAAAATCGTTTCAGTCAAAATAGCGCCGCTTAAAAGAGTGCCAAACTGCAAACCGATAGTTGTGACGATCGGCAAAAACGCATTTTTTAAAGCGTGTTTCAAAATCACCCAATATTCCGGCAATCCCTTAGCCCTCGCAGTGCGAATGTAATCTTGAGAAAGCACTTCCAGCATCGCAGAACGAGTGATGCGAGCTATAATCGCCAGGGGAATAGTTCCTAAAGTCAAAGCTGGAAGGCTTAAATGGGCGATCGCATCCCGCAAAGCCGCCAAATCCCACCTCAGCAACGCATCCAAAATATAAACACCCGTAATCGACTTAAAACCAAACCCCAAATCTACACTAATCCGTCCGCTGGGAGGCAGCCATTTCAGATAAACAGCAAACAAATAAATCAACATCAATCCCAACCAATACACGGGCAAAGATACGCCAATTAACGAACCGCTCATCGCTAGATTGTCCAGCCAGCTATTTTTCCGAACAGCAGCCAAAATCCCCGCCGGAATTCCGATAAAAAGTGCCACCAACATCGCCACCACAGACAATTCCAAAGTAGCAGGCCAGCGACTTCTAATTTCATCAATTATCGGAATACCGCTAATAATACTATTTCCCAAATCCAAGCGCAGCAAATTCCATAAAAAAGCCAAATATTGCACAGGTAAAGGCTGATTTAAACCTAATCTCGCTCTCAACACTTCCACCTGTTCGGGAGTTCCCCGTTCTCCCAACAGCACTGTAGCTGGGTCTCCGGGTATCAAATGCAAAAATATAAATACAAGCAGAGTGATTCCGAAAAGGACTGGCAATAGTCCCAGCAAACGTTTGGCAATATATTGAAACATGGCTTTATTTTAGTTTGTAGAGTGCGTCAGCTTGAAGACTTGTTAAATTTTCATAAGTTTTAATGTGCTGACGAACCCTACCATTGTGATTAAAACCCGATCAAACTATTTCTCATGGCGAGAGTGTTAGCTTTCGCGAACCGAATAAAAGCAATCGCAAAGCCTTAAGCAAAATCAGATCGCAATAAGAATAAGTATAATGTAAAGTGCTTAGGGGCGAACATTCTCCTCGATTTTCAAGACTTACTAACTTCCTCAAAAGACTCCGACCCCAAAGGGCTCGGAATCCAACCTTGAATATTCTTGCGTTTCCCTAAAAGCGGCTGCGAATGTACGATCGGCAAACGCACAGCTTCCTCGTGTAAAATCTCGCTAACTTCCGCATAAATTTTCGCCCTAGCTGCTTTATCCCCACTCGCCCTCCCCCGATCCAAAAGTTCCTGAACTTTCGGATTTTTCCAATTTCCCAAATCCGCCGTCGAACCAGGCCCGAAGTGAGGATAATAAAAATTGTCCGGGTCGCCATAATCTCCAGTCCAGCCCATCATAAAAGCTTGAAATCCGGGAGGTTTGAGCCGATCGGCTAAATAAGCAGACCAATCCTTTGTCAGTAATTTTACCCGAATCCCGATCGCGCTCAAATCCGCCGCAAAAGCCTCAGCAATCGGCTTCGGTGTAGGAAAATAGGGACGGCTGACGGGCATATACCACAAATCCAAATCAAAACCGTTCGGATAACCGGCTTTCGCAAGCATTGCTTTAGCTTGCTGCGGGTTAAATTCATAATCTTTAACTTGCTCAGACGCCGCCCAATTTAGCGCAGGCGGGATAAATTGCGAGTCGTATTTTCCCAGTTCTCCCCAGAAAGCTTTGACTATTGCTGGCTTGTTAATTGTTTGAGCGATCGCCCGCCTGACTTCCGGTTTTGATAAAGGTTCGTAACTCGGATTTAACCCTAAATAACCGACATTAAAAGAAGGTCGCACAACAGCTTCTAAATTAGGATCTCCCTGAACTTCTTTCAGTTGCTCCGGCGTTAAATCCACCGTCAAATCAAGTTGACCCGCTCTCAATTGAGCCAGCCTCGCCGCCGGATCGTCAACAAAACGAATTACCAATTGGTTGACTTTTGGCGTGCCAGTTTTCCAATAACTCGGATTTTTCTCCAAAACAATGCGATCACCCGATCGCCATTCCTGAAACACAAAAGGCCCCGTACCCACCGCCAGCGAGCCCGGAGTGCCGTATTTAGCACCCGCTTTTTTCACTGCCGCCGGACTCGCCATCCCGAAATAACCCGACCCAATCGCCGAGGGAAAAGCAGCAAAAGGTTGATTTAAAACAAACTTAATCGTAGACTTATCAACAACTGCCACATCTTTTACTAAAGAGTCTTTTTCTCCCTTAAACCCACCAAAAAAATCTTTCCAAATCGGATAATTCTTGCCCGCTTCTCGAAAACCGTTAGGATTTTTCGCATCCCACCAGCGCTCTACATTAAACTTAACAGCTTCCGCGTCAAAATCAGTACCGTCGTGAAACTTTACCCCGGAACGCAACTTAAAAGTCCAAGTTTTACCATCTTTAGAACTTGACCATTCAGTAGCCAGACTCGGTTCAAGTTCCACAGTTCCCGGTTTAAAATCAGTCAAGCGATTGTAAATTTGGTCGATCGCAATCACCGAATTGCCATCAGTAATATTGCCCGGTTCCAGATTGACCGGCGGCCCGCCCGCACCGTAAACTAAAGCTCCCGGTGGAGCCGCAGCAGGAGTTGTCGGAGTTGGAGAATTATTGGTAACCGTGTTTGAGGGCGTGCCGCAATTTGATAAAATTACACCCATCCCAAAAACTAGAACTAATAAAACTAAACGCCAGGATTTTAACAATCTCATTTCCATAACTCCTGTTTAATAAAAAATTGTACTCATATAAATTTATAATTGGCTCATTCTCCCCCTCTCCCGCCTCTGCGTTCTCTGCGGTTCATTTAGTAAATTCTATATTAAAATACAATAAAATGAAAACACCCCATAAAATGGGCTGATGATATCATAATCAATGGCAAAATCTCAACTTACAACTTTACATTAGGCTACGCAACCAGCATGAAAGCCAAAGTTTGCTGCCAAGCTATAGGGGCCATTCCATTGTATATCGTAGATTTTAAATTTACTCCACAGATGAATGTGAGAGTTGAACTTTCGTCTAAAATTTTATCTCTCCACCCCGTCGGGGGATGGTATGGGTTTTGGAGCGAGCCACAAGCAAAGCGATCTATTAATTCGACTGTTTGAAATACGATCTACGTGTGGAGCGTAAACATTCCTTTTCCCACCCAAAATATCTTTGAACCTCTGCATATAACAACCAGATTCGGCATTGGCAAACATCAATATTTTTCTCTCTTCTCTTTCTCTGCGCCCTCTGCGCCCTCTGCGGTTCGTTGAAAAAAATCTAGTTTACTTCCAGTAATAGGATGGCTATAGGCGATCGCACCCACCCTACAAATCAAAACTCTCTTCACCAATACTTCCCAGTTCCCCACTACCCAGAAACTCTTCCTCCTCTACTTCCTCAATCCCAGACTCGAAACTTTCCACCACAAACGGCAAACCAGCCGCCATCAAACCCCGTTGAATCAGTTCCGGCGTTTCGTCAAACAAAACAAATAGCGGATGAACAGCCTCAGCTTCATCGCTGTAAATATGTCTGTAGCGGTACGGCATCACCCATTCGTAACCTTTATCCAGCCAAACCTGAGACTGTCGCCAGCGGCCGAGCAACTCCGAAAATTCTTCGCCCGGACGATGAATGAAAATCAAAATTTCCACTCCAATTTTAACTTTCCATTCAGGATCGCACATCAAAATCGCCAAATCGCAGGGCAAACAAACTGCCTGTCCGGGCGATATGCTAGTGCCGCCTCTTCCCGCATACGAAACCCCGTCCCGTAAGCGCGCAATTGGCAAAGGAATGGTAATTAAACTATCATGGGCGCGGCGGATACTCGGAATCATTTCCATGTAAACCCGATATTTTTTCAGCAGTGCGATCGCGGCAGAAGATTCGCTGTACTCTGCTAGTAAGGCCTCGTAATGTGATTGTTTAACAGACATTTTCAAACCAAAGAATAAGTAATTATTAATTGCTGCTAATTGCTAATCGTTCGCTTCTCGTTACCAGGAAGCCCCGGATAATGAAGATTTGGAGGCTGAGCCTCCCAATTATTTTCTCCTTTTAATCGAGGCTGTACCTCCTCCAAAGGTCTTCCCAGGCAGAGCCTGGGAACGATTGAAATAGTCATTGGTTATGCGTTAATTGGTACTAACTAATAACTAATAACTAATTAGCCTTTTCTTTTTTACAGCTTCTGGAACACTGCGAACATCGGCAGATACATCGACAGCAAAATCGAACCTACGATACCACCGACGACAACAATCATCAGAGGTTCTAGCATACTGGTAAGTCCTTTTACTGCTTCTTCCACTTCCGTTTCGTAGAAAGCGCCAACTTTCATCAGCATCTTGTCAAGTTCCCCAGTTTCCTCGCCAATTGCCATCATTTGAATAGCCAAAGACGGGAAAACTTGCTGTTCTTGCAAAGCAATACTGATCATGCCGCCGCTTTGAATTTCCTGCCGGGCATATTCGATCGCATTAGATATCGCCTGATTCCCAGCCACATCTCGCACAATTTCCAAAGAATTGAGAATCGGCACCCCCGATCGCGTCAGCGACCCAAATATGACGCAAAACCGAGCCACAGCAGATTTTTCGATCAAATCTCCGAAAATCGGCAACTTCATGGCAATCCTATCAATTTGTAGGTGACCCATTGGAGTTTTATAGTACATATCGAAGGCAAATTTTAGCGCTATAATCACCCCAATAACCGTCAACTGTTGGATCGGAGGCCAAGCCGTACAAAATGCACTAATTCCCAACATGATCAGCGTAAAAGTTGGTAAATCTGCACCAATATCCTTAAAGATTTTAGCGAAAGTTGGTAGCAAGAATATAGTCATTGCGAAAAATATCACGATCGCAATAAAGAACACAGTCTTCGGATAAGACATTGCCGAATTAATTTCAGCCTCCGTCTTGTGATTTTTTTCCATCATCACGGCCAGACGGTCGAGGGTTTCATCTAGCACCCCCCCGACTTCTCCCGCCGCCACCATACTGATAAACAGTTGGTCAAAAACATCAGGAAACTTAGCCATCGCCTCTGCCAAGTTTATCCCCTCCTGCACGTCAGCATTCATGCTTCTGAGCGCTCGCTTCAGCTTAGCATTAGAACACTGCTCGTGCAGCACGGAAAGGCATCTCACGATCGCCACCCCTGCATTAAACATAGCCGCAAACTGACGAGCAAAAATAGCCATATCCTTAACAGTAAGACTGGTAAGGTTATACTCAATTTGCTCCTGAATCTTACTGAAATCAAAGCCACCTTTCGGTTTTTCACGGATAACGTTGGTAGCCACAGCTCACCTCTGAAAATTTATTAAAAGTTATGACTCATCAGTCATCAGTCCTCAGTTCTTTCTACGGACTCCTGACTAATGACTGCTGACTGAATTAATGAGCTTTTACCGGGGCGCCACCAACAGGTGCCGGACCGATCAAGCGTTCGAGTTCGTCAGCCTTAGAAGCCTTGCTCATTGCCGCTTCCCAAGTGACTTTACCGCTCTTGTAAAGTTCAGCGAGAGCCATTTCCATCGTCCTCATGCCCAATTTCGCCCCCATCTGGATTTGGGAGTAAATCATTGGAGTTTTGCCCTCCCGGATCAAGTTAGCCATAGCTGGAGTATTCACCATGATTTCCATAGCGCAGCAGCGGCCGCCCCCAATTTTCACTACCAAATTTTGGCTGCAAATTCCCACCAAAGAGTTAGACACCTGGGCGCGAACCTGGGGTTGTTGAATTGGCGGGAACACGTCCAAAATCCGATCGATCGTTGCACCCGCAGAATTAGTGTGCAACGTTCCCATCACCATGTGACCCGTTTCTGCAGCCGAAATTGCCAGACCGATCGTTTCCAAGTCCCGCATTTCCCCCACCAGAATCACATCAGGATCTTCGCGCAAAGCTGCTCTGAGCGCATTAGCAAAGCTCTTAGTATCTTCGCCCTTTTGGCGCTGGTGGAACAAACTCTTGATATTAGGAAACACGTATTCGATCGGATCTTCAACTGTTAGAATATGTTCCGCGCGCGTCCGGTTGACCAGATCCAACAAAGCCGCCATCGTAGTAGTTTTCCCGGAACCCGTTTGTCCCGTCACCAACAGCATACCCCTGGGTCTTTCCGTCAGATCCCGCAAAATCTGCGGCACGCCTAAAGCATCAGCATTAGGAATCTTAGAAGCCAGAGCCCGCATACAAGCAGCCCAAGCACCCCGCTCCCGGTAAACATTGACGCGGAACCGAGCCAATCCCCGAACGCCGTAAGCGCAGTCGAGTTCCCACTCCATTTCCAACTGCTTGCGCTGCATATTGTTGAGCATTTGGAAAATTAGGATCTGCACTTCCTCAGCAGACAGAATGTCGCCGTATTGCGTCTGAGGAGTTAGTTTACCGCTGACTCGGAAGAATATAGGCGCGCCCGCTTGGATGTGTATGTCCGAACCCCCTTGCTCTACCAGGGACTCCAGTACGTCTTCAATCATTAGACCCATAGATACCTCTCCTCGATCAAATTGATAGTTATTGACCAATCTAGCTCAGTTAACAGTCAACAGTTAACTGCTGAATCAATCCAAAAAGCGTGGTGTCAAGCAGTACGGACAATCCAGCATCTCCGGCTTCAATTCCGCCTGACAAGTTTTGCAGGTAAGCCCCTGCTTGCGTTTGGCTTTCATTTCAGCCTCCAGGCCAGAGTCAGTAAACGTCACCCGCTCGACTTCTTCAAAAGTAGTCGCGCCTTCCCGCACCAATTGCAAGCTGTAAGCCAACAACGTTTTCATCCCTTCTTCTACTGCTGCTTCCTTAATTTGCTCTGTGGGAGCTCCTTGAGTGATCAGAGTTTGAAGCCGCTCAGTATTTTTGAGGAACTCGTAAACCCCTACCCGTCCTTTGTAGCCTAGGCCGCCGCACTTCCGACAAAGTTGCTCGCGTTCTGCCAGTTCCTTCCTTTCCTCCACCGGTATAGTGTTGGCTTTGTAAATAGTCAGATCAATTTCTTGAGAAGCCGACAGACCGTACTTGCCGAGTTCTGCGGCAGTAGGCTGGTAAGGAATGCAGCATTTGTCGCAAACGCGCCGCATCAGACGTTGAGCCAACACGCCCAACAGAGCAGCCGAAACCATGAACGGTTCTACGCCCATTTCTGCCAAACGCGCGACTGCCCCGGCTGCGTCGTTCGTGTGCAGCGTCGTCAGCACCAAGTGTCCCGTCAAAGCAGCTTCCAGAGCCGTTTTTGCCGTTTCCTTGTCCCGCGTTTCCCCCACCAGCATCACGTCAGGGTCTTGCCGCAAAAATGCCCGCAGAATGTTGGAAAAAGTCAAGTCTTTTTCCCGAATTACTTGACATTGGGTAATTCCTGGCAAAGCATATTCGATCGGGTCTTCCGCCGTACTGATATTAACCCCCGGATCGTTCCGTTCCGCCAGAATCGAGTACAGAGTAGTTGACTTGCCCGAACCCGTCGGCCCCGTCACCAAAATCAGTCCGAACGGACGGCTAGCACTCTCTCGCACTAAAGCCAGAGTTTCTTCGTCGGAGATTAACAAACCCAAACCCAACTGAGTGCTGGAACTGTCCAAAATCCGCAGCACGATTTTTTCGCCGTACCGGGAAGGCAAGCTGTTCACCCGGAAATCCACCGTGCGTCCCTCAAATACCCGGCGGATGCGGCCGTCTTGAGCTTGTCGGCGTTCCGCAATATCCAGGTTGGCAATAATCTTGAAACGAGCGGTAATCGATGCAACTACCTGCTTGGGAAACCGGAAATACTCTTGCAGCACCCCGTCTTTCCGCATCCGAATCCGCATGAACTCTTCTTGAGGTTCTACGTGGATGTCAGACACCTTTTCCGACAAAGCTTTAGCCAAAATGATATTGACTGCCTTAATTACGGGGGCCGCCTCTGCATCGTCCAAAGTGTTAGCGAGGTCTTCTTGGTCGCTACTCTCCTCTTCTAGTGAGAGCTCGCCAAAATCTCCCTCCCCTAAATCCATCTTTCTCTGCTTTTCGATCTCAGCTTTTTTAGCTTCTCTCTTAACTTGGTCGTCTTGATAGGCAGAAGTTATGTCCTGATAGTCGTCTGGCGTAATCACCCGTCGCTGCAAAGCCAAGCCGTGAGGCTGTAAAATCCGCCGCAAATCTTCTATCGCGTTGAGGTTGTCGGGATCTACCATTGCCACTAAAACCGCCGCAGGCTCAGTTTCAGTCTTTGCTACGGGTAAAAACCGACCTTGGTGACAAATGTCGATCGAAATCTTCAACGCCTCGAGCATAACTCCGAGTTGCTCGTTAGACATTTCGCTCATCTCCGGGTCAAATGCTTCAACGCCGTAGACTATCTTCCGTTCAAACATCTGCTGCTTCTTGTAAAGTCGCAGCAATTCTGGGGGTAATGGCTGCCCGGTAAGTGCTTCTAATACCTCCGTCAAACGCTTGCCGGACTTCTGGCTTTCAATTTGAGCTTGCTTCACTTGCTCGCCGTTGACGTAACCCGACAGAATCATCTTGGTGAGAGCCGGAGTAAATTGGCTCACAGAAACTATGGATGTGTTGGAGCGAAGCGGGGATGTGCTAGTCATAAAAAACACTCAATAGGTGGGAAACTCAGTCACAAAGAGTGCTGAGAGGAAAACCAAGGCGGGGTTTTAACCCTCGTATTCTTTGCTTATGGATCAGCTATCATTTTCTTGCTCAATCCCTATCTCTCAAGTGTAAGCTCGAAGTCCCCTCTAAGCTTCGTCCACAAATTGACGAGATGTTGGAGGGATTTGCCGGTGCTTGCAATCAAATCTTGTTCGTTGAGTGCTAAGTTGCTTACTTACCTGATTAACTTGGGGGATACTCTCGTTATAGCGTCAGGACACATCACTTGGGGATTCCCCGTACCGGGAGAGAAAAGCGGGGTGGGGTGTGTGCCCTTCCCAGGCTAATTCTATTTTCCCAAACTGTTTGCTCAAATTACACCGCCCGTGGTGGCGCGCTTAGCTGTACTAAATTAAAGATGACCTATGTTCTGTGATGATAGCTTTTCCGAAAGCTTGGATCGCCATTTTGAAATATATTTTGATTAATTATCTGCGATCGGTCACTTCCCGATCGTCGCCTGCATCAGTTCCCAGGGCAAGTTTTGAGCAACTCTAGTTTTGGAGCAGTAAATATTACTTTGATTCTAGTTTGGTGTCTGAACCTTTGTGACGTAAGCTTAACGGTTCATAAATGTTGGAAAGCAGCCAATTAGATATCAGTCTAATCTACAGATAATTACCTCTGCCAGACCAGCTAATGTCTATCATTGGGCAGGGTAAGCTCATCTAATTTGGTATAAATTGTACTTGACTTTAAGGGCAAGATATGAAGGAGTATCCAGTCAATA
>NZ_JAUBPS010000148.1:0-2455 GCF_036700865.1 Microcoleus sp. S13C4 | reverse complement strand
TAAGCCGGATGTGCTGAAAGGTACAAGTCCGGTTTTGAGGGGAGGGGGTTACAGCGATGTAATCCCTTTACCCGACTAATTCTGAAACCTAAAGACGATGCGGAGGCAATACTTGATAAAGTCAGCGAGTTTCTGGCAGAACGAGGCATGAAGGTTAGTGAAAAGAAAACTAAGCTAACAGCTACGACAGATGGGTTTGACTTCCTCGGTTGGCATTTCAAAGTGCAAAACAACGGGAAATTTAGATGCGTTCCATCAGCGGACAATTTTAAAGCATTCCGTCAGAAGGTAAAACACATCGTTAACAACTCGAATTATGGTGCTACGGTCAAAGCTGAGAAATTAGCCCCTGTAGTTAGAGGCTGGAGAAATTACCATCGCTACTGTAAGTTGGAAGGGTCACGGTTATCACTGTGGTTTATCCAAAATAGAGCCTTCAAGGTATTCAATAAGGAATCGAAACAATCTCGCGATACCAGCAAAAAACTGCTGGATAAAGCATTTCCGACGGTTCCGTACTCCGAAAACAAATTTGTCAATGTCAAAGGGGAGAAATCACCTTACGACGGAGATATAGCCTACTGGAGCGAGCGTAACAGCAAGCTCTATAACGGCGAAACCTCTAAAGCTTTAAAACGGCAAAACCATAAATGTGGAAAATGTGGCTTAAAAATGCTAGGCGATGAAAAGGTACATCTGCATCATGTAGATGGTCGCCACAGTAATTGGAAAATAAACAACCTTCTAGCGGTTCACGAAAGCTGCCACGATTATCTACACATGAGCAAAAGCGAAAGCTAAGAACATCGGGAGCTGGGTGCGGTGAAAGTCGCACGCCCAGATCTAACTGAGAGGTGCGGGGAATAATATCCCCCATCGACTCAACCAGAACAGTTGAAGGTGCTGTGGAAGTGCGATTCGTTGATTAGTGAATCTCGGTAATCAATCCGTAAATAACTAATCCAGTGAAACTTGACCCCTAGGTTGAGCACTGAACTCTCAGATTGATGAAGGTGCAAGTCCTTCCCGCAAGATTCATGCGTGACTCCTTATCTGCTCACACCGACCAAGCTCAATTCTTGGAGAGTGAAGCTGGGAACAGGGCACAATCAGACGGCTGTTATGGGCTGACACTGGTGCTAACAGGGAGTTCCTACGGTGAAACCGAGCCTAAAAAAGTAACTTACACCTAGGCAGGGCATAACTTAAAAACCCTGACCTCATCAGAGCTAAAGCCCGACGCATCATTTCCACAATAGCGTCCAGAATCTTGGGTTTCTGATAGTTAAATTGGCTACACCTAACGGAACAATCAATCATCTGAGGGAACGAATAAAAACGACTTGAGAGTCATGGATACGTCGATTTCCATGTAGGTAAGATGAGATACGGAACTCTCTCAAGACGGGTAGGATGCGAAGTAATTTTCGCAAGGTATTCAGAAAACACTCAACAGAGCAGAGCATGATTAGACACAGTAGTAATACCAGTGAATCTTGGAAGAATCTACCGTGGAAGAAGTTCCGCAAAGATTTATTTCGCCTACAAAAGAGAGTGTTCAAAGCGGTTCAAGCAGGAAACAAGCGGAAAGCGCAGTCTCTGCAAAGACTTATTCTGAAATCCAAAGCTGCTAGATTCCTAGCAATTCGACAAGTAACACAGCTAAACGCTGGCAAGAAAACAGCAGGTGTTGACGGTGTAAAATCTCTCGGCTTTACAGGACGTTTCTACCTAGAAACAATACTTAAAGAGTCGGCAGGTAATTGGCATCATCAAGGACTACGGGAAATCCCAATCCCAAAAAAGGACGGGACAACCAGAATGCTAAAAATCCCAACTATCGCGGATAGAGCTTGGCAATGCCTCGCTAAATACGCTTTAGAACCAGCACACGAAGCAACATTCCATGCTTACAGCTACGGGTTCAGAGCCGGACGCTCCGCGCACGATGCACAGAAAATCCTGTTCAACAATCTAAGAAGCTACTGTAATGGAATGGAAAAACGAGTGATCGAACTCGACATAGAAAAATGCTTCGACAGGATTAGTCACACCACCATAATGGACAACTTAATTGCGCCCAAAGGTATCAAGCTCGGAATCTTCCGATGCCTAAAAGCTGGGGTCAACCCCGATTTCCCGGAACAAGGAACTCCTCAAGGTGGGGTGGTGAGTCCCCTATTAGCCAACATCGCTCTTAACGGGATTGAAAGTATTCACAGATACCATAAGGATGGATTTAGAATAACTGGCAAAACCCCAGCGTCAAACATTGTCGAAACATCAATCCGTTATGCGGATGATATGGTGAGCGCGACATCGTGTCGCGCTTACCATGTCATCCGCATAGCGAACTGATTGTTGTATTTCCTCAATCCCATTAGACCTCTTGCGAAAGTGCGCTCGTTCTAGGTAAAATAAAAGAAAAAATTAGATTAATAATATGAATTACGAA
>NZ_JAUBPS010000005.1:87231-141692 GCF_036700865.1 Microcoleus sp. S13C4 | reverse complement strand
GGCTCGCAGACTTTTTTGTTGATATTTGCTTGGCATTAAATCCATCAAGGTATAGACTAATGCTTGGGCGTAATTAAGGATGGTTAACATTAACTTATCCCATTGTTTATACGTCCTTTTTTTCACATTTTGGCACAAAATGCAAGGGCTAATTGAGAATGGTGCAAGATCTCAGTTTTAACCGACTTTCGCTATGAGACAGGGAATTCATTCCCTGTCGGACTGGCGGACTGGGACAAGCAATAAACGCTTAAAGAAATAGTCCCAACCCGCGGCTGACGGCATTTCCCATGCGATCGCACAATGACGCGGCCGGCACTCCCTGTCCTTCCTGTTCCCATTTTTCCACGAGTTGGCGGCCCAGGGGCGTGAGGCGAAAACTGTCGGTAATCCCTTGTCCGTCTACTTCCCGCCGCAACACGCCGACTTGGATCAGCCAAAGTAGCGAGTTTTCGGCTACGAGTTCGGATACGGGCGATCGGGTGTAGCCGCTTTCGACACCCGCGTTTGAGGCGATCGCACTTAGGAAAACACTGTTATCGCGGATGGTCTGGAAGAAGTGTAATTGAAAAGGGGAACAGCGGACGGCGCGATCGGCTCTTTTTACGGTGCGATCGGGATAACTAATAGATTTAAACGCTTCGGATGGGATAAAAGTCATTGAGAGAACATCTGAACAGCTACTATATTTTTAATTGTTACAGATTTAGAGTCAAAGTGGAGTTGTGAAAATTATACAAAAATTCAGACAGGCGTTGAACAGAAATAAATATTTTTAGGCATCACCTTTTCTTAGTTCATAACTGTCTGAGGCTTCTGCATTTCCAATCACCCGGTTTAGAGAAACCCTTGCAGGTAGCTTGATAGAGGAAGTAGACTAGGCTTAACGAAGTTAGAAATGAAGAAAGATTATGCCTTTACCAAAAGTGCCTAAAAAATTCTTGCCCAAGTTAACCTCCGTTTTCTTATTCTTATACGCGACGGCGACACTGCCATTGCTTACCAATCGTCTCACGTCCTTTGCTTACATTGTTCAAGGGATTGTGCAGAGTGGCCAAAACGCACAAGGTGAAGCGACAGAGAGTTTCAGGGAAGCGATTCAACCTAATCCTTGGGAGGCGACCCTTTACTACTTTCTCGGCTTGCAATTGAGTCAGCAAGGTAAAGTTGAGGAGGCGATCGCACCTTACCGCCAAGCTATCCGACTTGACCCCAAAATTGACTATATTTATCAAGATTTAGGTAAAGCGCTGATTAAGCAGGGGAAATATGATGAAGCGATCGCAACTTACCGCCAAGCTATCAAAGTTAATCCTCAGTGGACTAGGGGTTACAACGAACTTGGCAAAGCGCTCTATAATAAGTGGAAATTTGATGAAGCGATCGCAGCTTATCGCCAAGCCATCCAGATAGATCCGAAGTATGACATTGCTTATAACAATCTGGGTGATGTGCTGTCCTACCAAGGGAAACAAGATGAAGCGATCGCAGCTTACCGCCAAGCCATCCAAATAGATCCGAAGTATGATGTTGCTTATAATAATCTGGGTAATGTGCTGTCCTACCAAGGGAAACAAGATGAAGCGATCGCGGCTTACCGCCAAGCCATCCAAATAGATCCGAAATATGCCGTTGCTTATAACAATCTAGGCAATGCGCTGAAAGCTGTCGGGAAACCGCAAGAAGCGATCGCGGCATGGCAAAAAGCGATAGAAATCGGTTACAAAGATCCCGCCGCGACTGGTTATGGAAATCTAGCTAATTTGTTGGATGAGCAGAACAAATTAAATGAATCTGTAACCACTTACCGAAAAGCCATTGAAATCGAACCCGATCAAAAAGACCGCGCTTTTTATTATCGCAGAATAGGCTATATTCTGAGTAAGCTAAACAAGCTAGATGACGCACTAATCGCTTATGAAAAGGCGATTGAAATTGAACCAGAGGAGGATAAAAATATTAAGGGTTATATCTATCTAGGCTCTGCGCTGGACGATTTAGGGAAACGAGACAAGGCGATCGCAACCTATCAAAAAGCAATTCAACTCAACCCTAAAAATGACGCTGCCTATAACTACCTGGGCGTGAGTTTACACAAGCAGGGGAAACTAAATAAGGCGAGCGCAGCCTATCGTCAAGCGATTCAACTAAACCCCAAAAATCTCCAAGCTCATCTCAATTTAGCTTTTCTTTTACAGCAACAAGGGAAGTTAGATCAAGCACTTCAAGTCGGTGGCATAGCAATTGCATTACCTCCAAACTCTTCTATAAAAGCTGCAATATTATTTTACGAGACGCTGCGGCTTTTAACTATGCGGGAAAACCCGCAATTGTTGACCAGTCCAGAGCGATTACCGAGTTTAAAAAAGGAACCTTTAGTTTTATTAAAGCGGTCTGTTGTCCGAGTTATTGTTAAAAGTTCTTCCGACTTAGAGTGGGGTACTGGCTGGGTGCTAAAACGGCAGGGGAATAAAGCTTGGATTATTACTAACCGCCATGTGGCAACGGCTAGCGAAAATACGCCCCAGAGCGAGCAAAAAATTGAAGTTGAATTTTACAGTGAACCGCATTCGGGTGAAGTCCGCAAGCGGAAACCTGCTAAGATTGTTAAAATTACTGCTGCCTCTGACAAGCTAGATTTAGCTTTACTAGAAATCACCAACATCCCAAAGGATATTCAGCCTTTACCCAGATCCTCAACGCCTGTTCCCCTCAACGCACCTATCCGCATTATTGGGTATCCCTACGGCATCGAGTATCCGACAGTTGCAACAGGAGAAGCGATCAACCAGACTGACCAAGAGTTACGAATGTCTGCTATTTCATCTCCCGGCAATTCTGGCAGTCCCGTATTAGACCAGCAAAATCGCGTGGTTGGCGTTGCCTGGGGAGCTAACCTTCAAACACAGAATCAACAGCAAGAGAGAGCGGGTTATGCTCTTGCTTTTCCGATCCAATCAGTTACAAAACAACTGAAAGATTGGGGTATGGATTAGGCAAATGCTGTCCAGTAAAATTGCTAATTCAATCCCTGACTAATAAAGGCGGACTTAACTAATCATCCCCTCAATTTCCGGATCGGTAAACCCAAATTACCTGAAAATCCGCAACACTTAAGCTGGTGACATTTCCCCAGCACCGAGATCAATCGGAACAATCCTTTTTATACCTTCAATTTCACGCATATACAAACGATGATCCCCTTTCCCCTCTCGGTAAAACTGACATCCCTTTTGTTCTAAAATCTTAATTAATGCTTTAGGTTTTAAAGATGGAAGGTTTTTAGGCATAAACTTTCCTAAGTTCATAAGTGTCTGAGGCTTCTGCATCTTCTAAAGTCAGAAATTCGTGTAATTCATTAATAGAAAGAGGACTGAGATAAACATCAGACTCTGATTCATAGACTTCGGAAAATGACTCAAGAGCTTGTTTAAGTTTATCAATAGATTGTTCGGGAGTATTGCCTTGTCCGACCCAGCCATTTTCTAAACACAAAGAAACCCAATAATCAGCACTTTTTCTGAGAATCACAGTGTAGAAATCAATCATATTTTATTGAGAAATTAATTTTAATTGAGTCAGCAAATTTTGAAAACACACTAATAATTTAACACACAGTCGCCGCTCTGAGAATTACCACCGCAGAAACACCTGGGCCCCAGAAAGGTATAGAATACTTAGGATGCAGCAATGGATTTACCCACTATGACAGAAGACAAAACATTGACAACCGCTAGCGGAATTCCGGTTGCAGATAACCAGAATTCCTTGACTGCGGGTGAACGCGGGCCTATCCTCATGCAGGATTTTCACCTGATGGAAAAACTGGCTCACTTCAACCGGGAACGCATTCCTGAGCGCGTTGTCCATGCAAAAGGAGCCGCTGCATTTGGCACGTTTACCGTCACCCATGACATTACTCGCTACACCAAAGCTCAGCTATTCTCAGAAGTAGGCAAAGAAACTCAGGTTCTCCTCCGCTTCTCTACCGTAGGCGGCGAACAAGGTTCAGCGGATGCCGAACGTGACCCCAGAGGTTTTTCGATGAAGTTCTACACCGAAGAAGGCAACTGGGATTTAGTAGGCAATAACACCCCTGTTTTCTTCATCCGCGATCCCCTCAAATTCCCTGATTTGATCCACACGCAAAAGCGCCATCCCCAAACGCATCTCAAAGATCCTGACGCGAAATGGGATTTCTGGTCGCTGAGTCCAGAAGCTTTGCATCAAATAACTATTCTGTTTTCCGATCGCGGTACGCCGAAAAACCACCGCCACATGGACGGTTTTGGCAGCCATACCTTCAGCCTAATCAATGCTCAAGGAGAACGGGTTTGGTGCAAATTCCACTTCAAAACCATGCAAGGTATTGAAAATTTCACCGCCTCAGAAGCGACGCAGATCAAAGGCGAAGACCCCGATCATGCCACTCGCGATTTGTTTGAGGCGATCGACCAAGGTAATTATCCCAAGTGGCGGTTTTGCATTCAAGTAATGACCGAAGCCCAAGCCGCAGAATATCGCGAAAACCCTTTTGACTTGACAAAAGTGTGGAAGCACTCAGAGTTTCCGTTAATTGACGTGGGAATTCTGGAACTCAATCGCAATCCACAAAACTTTTTTGCTGAGGTGGAACAGGCCGCATTTTCTCCTTCTAATGTCGTTCCAGGTATTAGCTTCTCTCCAGACAAAGTGCTGCAATCTCGCATCATGTCTTATCCAGATGCTCAACGCTACCGTCTCGGTGCAAACTATCAGCAATTGCCCGTCAATCAACCAAAGTGTCCGGTGATGCACTATCAACGGGATGGCGCAATGGCACCGGGTAACAACGGTGGTAGCGGGCCCAACTACGAACCCAACAGCCACGAGGATGCGCCGAAGCAAAACTGTGTCTATGCTGACCCAGCTTGGGACTTAGGAAATGTCAAAGTCGATCGCTACGATCACCGTAAGGGAAATGACGATTACACCCAAGCAGGAGACCTCTATCGCTTGATGAAACCCGACGCACAGCAGCGGCTTATCGCTAACATTGTGGAAAGTTTGAGTGCAGCAAAACCGGAAATTCAGATGCGCCAACTGTGCCATTTTTTCCGCGCCGATCCCAATTACGGCCGCCAAGTCGCAGAAGGTTTAGGAATTGCGATCGATCCGTCTATGATGCCCGCTGCAGCTCAACCGGTTGGTATGTAGAACCTACGAACATTCAATAGACATCTGCTTTTTAGCAGATATCTATTGAAACTATGCGTGTAAGAGGCCCTCTTAGCCCGCGTCTTACGTGCAAGTTAAATGCAGTAAAGCTTAACGTCATGGAGTTGGGGGCGATTCCCTGCGGGATAGCTTCGCTTCACGCGATTTTTAGGAATTGTCTCTTGAAAAGGCACAGAACCAAGTAAAATAACTTAAGGAACTGCAATAAAAACCAAGCAAGAGAAACCAAACTATGACATTACCAATTGGCTGTGCCGCTCCTCAATTTACCGCCAAAGACACCAACGGCAAAACCGTCTCGCTCTCCGAATTCGCCGGTAAAACCGTAATCTTGTATTTCTACCCCAAAGATGACACCCCTGGCTGCACCAGACAAGCCCAAAGCTTCAAAGCAGCTTATGAAGAATACAAGGGCAAAGATTTAGTAGTTCTCGGTGTCAGCCGAGACAACGAAGAATCGCACCAAAAGTTCACAGAAAAATATGGTTTGCCTTTCCAGCTATTAGCAGATGTTGATGGCACGATTACCAAAGCTTACGATGTCGAGAAAGGCGATTATGCCAAGCGCGTCACCTTCGTCATCGACGGTACTGGTAAAATCATTCAAGTTTATGAAGGAGAAAATCTGAAAGTTGACTCTCACGCTCAAGATATTCTTGTCACCATAGTTTAGTCGAAATTTAGTCGATCGCACTAACACTCCTGCACGCACCAAACGGCTAAAAACCCGGTTTCTTCCTAGATTGCTCGTTGCTATAAGCAATATTCTCCTAGGAACCGGGTTTTTTTCGTAAGTCCTGACTCAGGAAGTGAGGGGTCAAGGGTACAGGAGGAAGCAACCTACTCGAACTAAATTCTTTCCCTCAAAATCTTGCACCCCAAATCCCCTCAACCAGGCATATATTCGGTTAAGGTGCTTATGGTACGTCTAAAGTTAGATTTGTGGCGCAACTCCCGCCAATAATTAAAAACTTATGCTGTAAAAGGCATTAACCGCCCGTAGGCTGAATCTAGGGGCGATTTTTTCCTGGTTCAGGTCATTGTGTTTGAGAAAATGAGAAGTTATCCTTGCTTTAGCTGAATAATTAAGTAGATAGGGGGATATATAATGACAAACAGCAACCTTATTTTGAGTTACTTAGGCCCACAAGAAATTGAGGTCAATAGAGCCGCTGTCTTAGTTGGCAGTTTTGACAAAAATCTAGTGGTAGCGATTTCAGCAGCAGAAGGCTCAAATGCCCTAAATGTGGGGATAAATCTCTCTAGAGGCATTTGGAACATCAGTTTAGAAAAAGGATTCGATAGCGCAGGAACTCGTACAGTGCAGGTGAGGGCAACTGATAAGACCGGCAAAGTTATCGGCCAACAAACAATTAACATCAAAGTTAATCCTGCTTCTCAGTCACCCGCTCAATTTTTCACCTTAATTACTCTCAGAGATACCGCATTCAAAGCCGGAACACTGCCAGCGAGCAATCTCAACAACCTGCAAAAAGCAGAAATACCAGCAGGTAAAACTTATCAAATTAGCGACTATCAGTTAGAAGACGGACACCTGAATGTTCAACTAAATAATCCAATTAATCCGGTGGGAAAGTCCGGCTTTTTCTACGAAAAACACGTACTTATAACCAAAGGCCCAAAAATCCTCATATTCGATCGCGCCGAGTTGCCCGCCCCGCCGCCTGGAATGCAGTTACTGTGGGTGATAAAAAAGACCTGGTTAAAGCTCAACCCCACAGATTCTGCTACTTTAGGATCAACTCAGAAATTACAATTTAACCCGGGAGAAACTTTCAATATTCTCGGCTACGCTTGCGTCGAAAACCATTTTCGAGTCGCTTTTGCTCGGGCAATTCCTAAGTTAGGAACTTCGGGATTTCTGTACTCGCAGCACGTCCAAATTTTGCAAGACGGCAGGGGAATTGAGTTTGATAGAAATGCAGTTACGATGACTGTTATCAAAACGACTGTGTTTAAAAAGCGGCCGATAAATGCGACTAACCTGCAACCGCAAGAAAAATTTACTTTACCGGCGGGAAGGATTTACGGAATTGCGGGATTCTCGATCGAACAAAGCCACATAAAAGTCTCGCTGACTGAGAATTTGCCGCAATTTGGCAATACGGGTTTCATTTATCCCGATTTTGTGCAATTCAGCCGCGGTGGCAAATCTTTTAATCCCGCTGTGAATTTAAGTTATCAAGGGCCGTCAGAAGTTTTAGTAAATCAGCCGATCGTCCTTCGGGGTACTTTTGACCGGCAACAAGCAGCAAAAATTGAGGTGATAGCTGAGGATACATTTCCCCTAAGCGTCACGCTAAACCAAGAAGCCAGCACTTGGCAAGTTAATTTGTCTAAAGGATTTAGCATAGCGGGAGCTCGGTGGCTAAGGTTGCGGGCAACTGACAGCAAAGGCAACGTTACTGGTAGCCAAATAATTTACATTGCCGTCAGTTCCGATCCGCTGACTGTCGGACAAGGTTTGACCTTAAAGATACTTTCTGACACTTTGTTTAAGGTAGCTGCGGTTGATTCTTCTCGACTCAACAATCAGCAAAAAATTCTTGTCAAAGCAGGCCAGACTTTCACTGTTAGCAAGTACGGATTTATTGACGGGCATCTCAAGGTGGTTCTGGATTTAGCTATTTCCCCGATCGGCACTTTTGGCTATTTTTACGAGCCCGATGTTCAGTTGGCCAAAGGTACGAAAATCCTGAAATTTGACCTTGCCGACGTACCGAATAGCAACGTCAGTGCTCAACTTTTGGTAACTCAAACAACTCAGATTAAAGCTCAACCGCAAGATTCATCGAAACTGCCTGCCGATCAAATTGCTAACCTACTTTTAGGCACCACCTATGCCATCACTGGCTATGCCTGCATTTTGGGGCATTTCCGAGTAACTCTTGCCGAACCTATTCCCGGTTTCGGCAATATCGGGTTTATTTATTGGCAGGACGTTAAAATTAAAAAAGACGGCAAAGAAGTTCCCTTTGACCCCGATGCTTTGACGATGACAATCCTGCAAGCAACTGTGTTTAAAAAACGGCCGGTAGATGCTGCTAGCCTGAGCAGTACCGAGAAAACTACGCTGCCTTTAGGTCGAGTTTACGGCGTGAACAGCTACGGTGCGGAAGCATCTCACCTGAAAGTTTCTTTGACTGAAGAACTGCCGAATTTTGGCAATACAGGTTATGTTTTTTCTAGTTTTGTTCAGTTCAAGCGGGGAAATAAAATTTTCGATCCGGTTCCTAACAATGTGGAATTGAACGTGCCGTATTTTTCGCAGCGGGACAATCCGCGTTTTGATTGGTCTACTTGCAACGTAACTGCGATCGCAATGGTGCTTTATTATTACGGCCTTCGTTCTGAGGGGGGCGGACAGTTGGAGGATGAGTTGTTGCAGTGGTGTTTCGATTATGCCGGTCAGGGTTCTCAAACCGATCACAACGTGCTTTCGGCACTGATTGAGGCCTACGGGTTTAAGACGAGTTTTAGTACGACTCGCACGTGGGCAGAGGTGCGATCGGAATTGCTGAACCGACGGCCAGTAGTTTTAGCGGGAGATTTTACTGCTGCTGGTCACATTATCACTTTAATTGGCTACAATTCTCAGGGTTATATAGTGCAAGATCCTTGGGGAGATGCACTCACCGGTTACAGCGATACTGAGGGGAGAAAGTTGATGTATCCCTACAGTTACGTCAATCAAGTTGCTGGACCAGATGGGAATGTTTGGGCCCATTTTATCTCTCGATAGTCTACTCTAATGTTGGCAATTTGTGAGGCACTACGCCTATTCGTAAGGTGTGCATAACAGCTATTCGTAAGGTACTTAATGCACACCCTACCTAACTTAGGAAATCTTGCGCTTAATTTTGCGTTTTGCTGCGCCAATACCTAAAAAGCTTAATCCTAGTAAAGTACCAAAACACGTAGAAGGTTCGGGTACAGCCTCAAAAGATCCTTGAATAGCGATCGCATCGTTAGCGCACTCGGCAAAAAAGTTAGCAATATAGTTCGCCGAAGGCATTGAGGATTTATTGAAACTGAATCCAATTGTTTGAGAACCTACTGCATTAAATTGAGTGAAATTAAGACCTAGAGCGTTCAAAGTTGCTGGCGTTAAAAAATTTAATTCTCCTACTTTTGTACCCTTAGCTATTGAGTTGAGAATAGTGGAGTTTCCTGTTAGTTGAAAATAGGGGTCTATGGCAGCTAAATCGCCCATTGATGGGGTTCCACCTTGAGATGCAACTACCGTATTGAATTGGTTTAAATTGCTAAACCCAGAGTTAGTTTGGGTGACATTTTTCGCGGTAACATCCCTGTAAACGCCTGTTGTAGCCACGCCGGAGTCATTTCCGGCGGCAAAGCGGATACCAAACAAGTTGCCGTTTGCGTTAGCTGTATTGAAGTTTTGACCGGAAAAATTGAAGAAT
Source organism: Microcoleus sp. S13C4 (assembly GCF_036700865.1). Lineage (NCBI taxonomy): Bacteria > Bacillati > Cyanobacteriota > Cyanophyceae > Oscillatoriales > Microcoleaceae > Microcoleus > Microcoleus sp. S13C4. Next base: position 132,030 of record NZ_JAUBPS010000005.1, on the reverse strand, counting down.
AAATCGCCGTAGTTGATGTTGCCTCTTTGAGCTAGTGGGTCGGCAGATCCTGCTAAACTTAGATTGGAGTTGATGGCGATGAAAGCTGTATCTGATGTTTCTTTGATGGCGATGCCGTAAAATTCAAATTCCCCGCCGCCGATTTGGGGCCCTGTCACGCCGTCGTTGAAGGAATCGATCGCATAATTCCAGCCGTTAGATAGCGTGGCTGCTGTAGCTTTTTGTTGCTGTATTGCGAAAAGGGCACAGAAAATAGCCACTGAGTAAGTCCAGTGGATGCTGTTTTTAGCAATGGATTTCATAAAATGCTCCCGGGGAATCATTGTTAAATTGTCAAGTCTGCTCGCTCGACTATTTTTAATTTTTAGTAAATCATACCTTCGGGCCGAATTTCTTAAATTTTTGCTACAGATTTGGTCTGGCTACATCCTATCAACTAGATTGGTTAAAATAACCAACTCATGCCAGTACCTAAATAAAAGACTTACGCAGGCACAGTATTATAGTGGGGCTGCATAAGTCCTGTAGCTGCAAATAAACCGACTACTGGGTTTGGGGGGTTTAGAACACCAATAAACTGCCTCCTAGTCCAGATATAGGCGGTACCCGCCTCTACAAGAGCTTATGGTTTTTTCATGCAGAGCGACTTAATTGATTTTTTATTAATTACCAATTAATTTTGACAAGAGGGGGCGTGATGTGGTAGATGCCGAGGCCTAATTCTATTAATTATTCGATTGTTTGATTAATAATTTTCATAAATTGTATTTCATCCCCAGCCCTGTTCAATAATTATAACTATGTTGGTTGGGATGACTTCATTCCTCAAACTTTTCAAATGCCGATCGCGCACAACAACTTTACTAATTTTACCATAAGCGTTCAACCCAACAGGCTCTTAATTGAGCGTCAAAACTGTGAATCACCACTTTTTCTGTAAGTGTCGGCCAAAGCGAGAATTGGAGAATCAAAAAAAATCATACGGCAAGAACGATCGCACGTTTTTAGAACACCCAAGAAACTTCCTGCCCTACATCCGCAGCAGGCATCGTGGGTTCCTTCTAACTCGCGCGGTGGTTTCTGCACTCTTATGCGCTGCATAAATCAATCAAATTTTTAAATGCTGTTAATATGTCGCCGACAGTTCGTTGACTATCTTGACTCTTCCCTTGATCACAGAACGCAGCAGGCGGTTGATCGAATGTCTCTGTTCCTCGTCGAGAGAGTCGTCCAAAACAGCGGCCATCAAACCGTAGCGATCGGCTAAAGTTAAACTGCCCGTATCGGTAACAGAGGCAAGCATTTCGGAAATAGCGCCGGGGATAAGTTGAACTAAAAGCATGACACGTTCCCTGAATTCGATACTTGTATCATCTCTCGTTCTCCGAAAATTAATAGTGACGCTGGCATAGCACATAACGTGATGTTTTGAGGCAAATTGTGTGACAGCGACCGCTCTAATGTTGTGACGATCTCGTTTTAAGTCTGCGATCGCACTCACAACAGTAATCTTAGATATTCCAATATCCCCCTCTCCCCTCTTAAATCTAAAGATTTAGAGAGATTTTTCGGTTTTGTGGGTCTCTTTACCCATTTTCCATGTATAAAACGCATCGCCAGTATGCGAAATATTCATAAAACTCAATATTTTGTAAAAATAGCTACGAATATTTACAATCGTGGGCTTTACATTAGCTCATAACAAAGGTGCATGGAAACGCAGCGATCGACCGAATCATCGGTAGCAACTATAACCATAAATAGTTTGGCGACGTTCGAGCCAGCGCCCAGTCAAGCTCAAGTTTACAGAAGACCAACCATGCTTAAAAGAAATTCCATCTAGTAACTAAATATACAGTTTTAAATCCATACAGTCACTAAGGTTAGCAGGAAACACACACTTTATGCTCCAAGTCAATACCTCCCCACACCAGCCAGCAGCGAGGGTAAACCGATGACCCAAACAGTAGAACCCAAAGCCCAAGCGAGCCTGAATAAGTTTGAAAAACTCAAAGCCGAAAAAGATGGCTTAGCATTAAAAGCCGAACTCGACCACTTCGCCGCGATCGGCTGGGAAGCAATGGACGAAACCGATCGCGAGCACCGCCTCAAATGGCTCGGCATCTTCTTTCGGCCAGTCACTCCCGGCAAATTCATGATGCGGCTGCGCTTGCCCAACGGCATCATTACTAGCAATCAAACCAGAACGCTAGGAGAAATTGTACAGCGCTACGGGGACGATGGCAGCGCCGACATCACCACCAGACAAAACCTGCAATTGCGGGGAATTCGCATCGAAGACTTGCCCGACATCTTCCGCCGCCTCAAAGAAGCGGGCATGACCAGCATCCAGTCTGGTATGGACAACGTGCGTAACATCACGGGTTCCCCAGTCGCAGGGCTCGACGCCGACGAACTGATAGATACGCGGGAACTGGCGAACCAAGTCCAAGATTTGATTACGAACAGCGGCGAAGGCAACCCCGCGTTTTCAAATTTGCCACGAAAGTTTAATATTGCGATCGCAGGCTGTCGCGACAACTCAGTCCACGCAGAAATCAACGACATCGCCTTCGTACCCGCTTACAAAGACGGCAACATCGGCTTTAACGTTTTAGTCGGCGGCTTCTTCTCCGCCAAACGCTGCGAAGCTGCAATTCCTCTCAACGCATGGGCAAGTCCCACCGATGTTGTAGATTTGTGCAAAGCAATTTTAACTGTGTTTCGCGATCAAGGCCCGAGAGCAAACCGCCAAAAATCCCGGCTGATGTGGCTGATTGACGAACTCGGAATCGAACAATTCCGAGCCGCAGTCGAACAAGAATTAGGTCGCACTTTGCCCGCCGCCGCGCCCAAAGATGAAATCACCTGGGACAAACGCGACCACATCGGCATCTACCCCCAAAAACAATCAGGGCTCAACTATGTAGGGCTGCACGTTCCCGTCGGACGGCTGCAGGCATCGGATTTATTCGATTTTGCCAGAATCGCCGAGGTTTACGGCAGCGGCGAACTCAGGCTCACCGTCGAAGAAAACGTGATTATTCCCAACGTTCCCGACTCGCGGATTGAATCGCTGGTCAAAGAACCGCTGTTGCAGCGTTTTTCGCTCAACCCCGCACCGCTGACGCGAGCATTGGTTTCCTGCACCGGCGCCAAGTTTTGCAACTTCGCCCTCATCGAAACCAAAAGCCGATCCGTGGCAATGATTGAGGAACTCGAAGTCGAACTGTCAGTTCCCAAACCGGTCAGAATTCACTGGACGGGTTGCCCCAATTCCTGCGGTCAACCCCAAGTAGCAGACATCGGTTTGATGGGAACAAAAGTTCGCAAGAACGGCAAAACCCTCGAAGGTGTAGACATTTACATGGGAGGCACAGTCGGCAAAGACGCTCATTTGGGTACTTGCGTCCAAAAAAGCATCCCTTGCGAAGACCTCAAACCAGTGCTGCGCCAACTGTTAGTCGATAACTTCGGGGCTGTTCCCAATCAATCTCAAGAAGATGTAGTTTCGCTGAACCGGCAACTGCAACTGACGGTTGACAGGGACGAAACGGCAGTCCCGGCAGCCAAACCTCAGACATCTACCGTCATTTTCGCTCGATCGGGCAAAGAAGTTGCTTGCAGCGAAGATGAGTTCATTCTCGATGTTGCCGAACGGGCCGGAGTCGAACTTGACAGCAATTGCCGGTCGGGAAGCTGTGGCACTTGCCAGCAGAAACTCCTAGAAGGCCAAACAGTCTACGACAGCCAACCCGACGCGGCCCGAGACTTAGAACCAGGGTTCATTTTAGCTTGCAGCGCGCGGGCGATCGGCAAAGTGTCGATCGACGCCTAATCTCACAATGTGAGATACGATGCCAAGGTCGCGAATCAATCTCACATCTCACATTTCCAAGATCTCAAAGTACAACAACAATTCAAGACAAATGAGCAACCTTTCTAGAAGAAAATTCATCATCACCGCCGGAGCAACAGCAGCCGGCACCCTCCTAGCCCACGGTTGCAGTTCCGGTTCGACCACATCTAGCGCAACTCCCAGCGGTGCCACACCCAGCGCCACCCCAGCAGTCAACATCAACCCTGCTGACGCCCCAGAAGTTACCACAGCCAAACTCGGATTCATCGCCCTCACCGACTCAGCACCCTTAATCATCGCCCAAGAAAAAGGGTTATTTGCCAAGTACGGGATGAAAGACGTACAAGTTACCAAACAAGCATCTTGGCCAGTTACTCGCGACAACTTAGAACTCGGTTCGGAAAAAGGCGGTATTGACGGCGCCCACATCTTATCCCCGATGCCTTACCAAATGACATTAGGCACTATTACCAAAGGCAATCAGCCAGTGCCGATGAACATTGTTGCCCGGTTAAATACTAACGGTCAAGCAATTTCCCTCAGCAAAAAATACCTAGATTTAAAAGTAGGTACTGACAGCAAACCTCTCAAAGAAGCCCTCGCCAATCAAAAAATTGCTATAACTTTTCCCGGCGGCACCCACGACTTGTGGATGCGCTACTGGCTAGCAGCCGGCGGTATTAATCCAGATACAGATGTTTCCGTGATTCCCATACCGCCGCCCCAAATGGTAGCGAACATGAAATCTGGCAGCATGGAAGCCTTTTGCGTAGGCGAACCTTGGAATGCTCAGCTAGTTACTCAAAAGGTAGGATACACCGCCTTAGTAACCGGAGAACTTTGGAAAGACCACCCAGAAAAAGCTTTCGCTTTAAGAGGAGATTGGGTTGCAAAAAATCCTAAAGCTGCTAAAGCAATAACAATGGCCATACTGGAAGCCCAGCAGTGGTGCGACAAGGCAGAAAATCACGATGAGATGTGTCAAATCATCTCTCAAGATAAGTGGTTAAAAGTTCCAGTAGCAGATATTATCGGTCGCTCTAAGGGTCAAATTGACTACGGTACCGGCCGCATTGAAGCTGCCAGCCCAGTGGCGATGAAATTCTGGGCTGATAATGCTTCTTATCCCTACAAGAGCCATGATACTTGGTTCTTAACTGAAAATATCCGTTGGGGTTATATGCCGGCAACTACCGACATCAAAGCCACGGTTGATAAAGTTAACCGCGAAGATATTTGGAAAGCAGCAGCGACAGCACTTGGCGTTCCCGCAGCCCAAATTCCTACTACTACTTCTCGCGGTGTTGAAACCTTCTTTGACGGCGTAAAGTTTGATCCAGAAAAACCACAAGAATATCTGAAGGGTCTGGTAATCAAAAAAGCATAATTAGTGAAGAGTTGACAGTTTACTGTTGACAGTTGACAAATTTTAAAAGTGAGTGGAGTTGGGTTTTCTAACTCAACCCACCCCAGACACGGTGAACCCTTCAAAGTATCTACAAATAATCCATTATTCACAATAGTCCACACACAAAAATGGCAACAAACCTCGCTGTTACTAAAAGCAAAAATCCAGTAAATTTCGTTCTGGATCATGTTCAAAAAAACCGCCGAAAAATCATCCGCCCGCTAGTTGCGATCACAGTTCTACTGATAATATGGCAAATCCTCTGCCACGACGCCTCATCCACCTTGCCGGGGCCAATCAAAGCTGTCCAAGAAAGCTGGAATCTGATTATTAATCCTTTCTTCGACAACGGCGGTACAGACAAAGGCTTGTTCTGGCAAATTTTGGCTAGCTTGCAGCGGGTGGCGATCGGCTTTACTTTGGCAGCAGTTCTCGGCATCAGTTTAGGCATCCTGATCGGCACAAACTCCTTAATGTTCGATGCTTTAGACCCGCTGTTTCAAGTATTCAGAACTATCCCGCCCCTGGCTTGGCTGCCGATCGCCCTGGCAGTATTTCAACAGTTCAATCCCTTTGAAGGCATGGGGGTAAAAGCTAACGAAGTATCAGCACTCTTCGTCATCTTAATTACAGCAATTTGGCCGATTTTAATTAATACCACAGTAGGCGTTCAACAAATACCTCAAGACTACAGAAACGTCGCCCGCGTTTTGCGCCTCCCTAACCAAAAATACTTCTGGAAAATCCTGCTGCCCTCTTCAGTTCCTTACATCTTCACTGGCTTGAGAATCGGCATCGGTTTGTCTTGGCTGGCGATCGTAGCTGCGGAAATGTTAGTCGGCGGCGTCGGCATCGGGTTCTTCATCTGGGATGCTTACAACAGTTCTAGACTCAGCGCAGTGATTCTAGCAGTGCTTTATGTAGGAATTGTCGGTTTAATTTTAGACAGAATCGTTGGTTTCATCGCTTCCAAAGTTGTTCCCGAAGAACAGAAATAGGATTTGGGCATGGGGCATGGGCCAGGGGGCATGGGGCATGGGCCAAACAGGGAATTGGTTATCTGTTATCTGTTATCTGTTATTAGCTATTAGTCAACAGTCAACAGTCAACAGTCAACAGTCAACAGTCAACAATGCCCAATGCCCAATGCCCAATTAATAACTAGCATCTACAAATTACAAACTAACCTAAAATAGCCATGTCAGTATTTGTTGAAGTAGACCACGTTGATCGCGTATTTAACTTGCCCAATGGAGAGCAATACATCGCTCTTAAAAATATCGAACTTAAAATTAAAAAGGGAGAATTCATCACCTTAATCGGTCACTCGGGCTGCGGCAAATCTACGCTGCTAAATATCATCGCCGGTCTCGACAAAGCAAGTCAGGGCGGGATTACTTTAGAAGGACGCGAAGTCCGCGATCCAGGCCCCGACAGAATGGTGGTGTTTCAAAATTACTCGCTGCTACCTTGGCTGACGGTGCGCGAAAATATTGCCCTAGCAGTAGAGGAAATTTACAGCGGTAACTCTAAAGAAGATCGCGAGTTGGTGATCGAACACCACATTAAATTGGTCGGACTCGGCCACGCCGCCGACAAACGCCCAGGTGAAATTTCTGGGGGGATGAAACAAAGAGTTGCGATCGCCCGCGCCCTGGCGATTCGCCCGAAATTGCTGCTGCTAGACGAACCCTTCGGAGCCCTCGACGCTTTAACTCGGGGCGGTTTGCAAGAACAGTTGATGAAAATTTGCGAGGAAAGCAAAGTTACCAGCGTGATGGTAACTCACGACGTTGACGAAGCTTTATTGCTGAGCGATCGCATTGTGATGCTCACCAACGGCCCGGAAGCGCAAATCGGGCAAATCCTCGAAGTGAACATTCCCCGCCCCCGCAAACGCATGGAAGTGGTCAACCATCCGAGTTACTATTCGCTGCGTAACGAAATGGTTTACTTCCTCAACCAGCAAAAGCGGGTCAAACAGCGCAGGGCCAAACAACAACCGCCTGTCATCGCCCGCAACGGCTTGGAAAAAATCAACCTCGACATCGGCTTTATTCCCCTCACCGACTGCGCCCCCTTAGTAGTAGCTAAAGAAAAAGGATTTTTCAAAGCCCACGGCTTGGAAGAAGTTACTCTCAGTCGCGAACCGGGCTGGAAAGCGATCGCCCAAGGAGTCGCCGAAGGACGGCTGGACGCGGCGCAAATGGTCGCAGGAATGCCGATCGCCATGCTGTTGGGCCTGGACGGTGAAGCCCCTGTACCCGTCTGTAGCGCCCTCACGCTGTCCCGCAACGGCAATTCCATTGTTTTCAGCAAGGATCTTTACAGACAAGGCATTCGGACATTAGAGGATTTCAAAGCTGCGATCGCCAAGAGTCCCGATAAAGCTCACACCTTGGGCATGGTACACTCCGCCTCTATGCACAATCTGCTGTTCCGCTACTGGCTGGCCGCCGGCGGCATCGACCCCGACCTCGACGTGGGCTTGACCGTGATTCCGCCCCCGCAGATGGTATCGAATTTAAAAGCAGGCAACATTGACGCCTACTGCTCAGGCGACCCCTGGAACTCCCACGCAGTCAACAGCGGTACGGGTTTTGTTATGGCCCGTTCCCTGGATATTCTGCCCGGGCACATCGAAAAAGTTCTCGGTGTTACCGAAGATTGGGCTCAGAAATATCCTCAAACCCACCTCGCCCTCGTCAAAGCGCTTTTGGAAGCCTGCGACTACTGCGACGATCGCCGCAACCGTGAAGAAGTCCTAGCATTGATTAGCCAAGAACAATACATCGGCGCCGATCCCAAAGACATCCGTCCGGGGTTCCTCGACCCGTACAACTCCGGTACGGAGGCAGAACCAGAAATGCTGTACAACTTCAACCAGTTCTATGTTGACAAAACCAATTGTCCAGACCGCCTAGAAATGGTGTGGGTGATGGCGCAGATGGCTCGCTGGGGGCTGATTCCGTTCCCGAAAAACTGGGTGGAAGTGGTCGATCGAGTTTTGCGGCCCGATGTTTTCGGTCAAGCTGTGCGCGAATTGGGTTTGCCGGATATTGCCAGAGATCGCCGGACGATCGAGCTATTTGACGGCACTGTGTTTAATCTAGACGACCCGATCCAGTATCTTCACAATGTCAAAATCAAGCGCGCCGTCCGCATTGAAGAAATCTTAATTGAACAAATAGGCAGTCAGTGTTCGATCAAACTGCCAGCCTAACCAGCAAATAGGAAGAGGGAATCAGGAGCAAGAAATCAGGAAACAAGACTCCATATTTCCCGCTTCCTAACTCCGTAATTTAAAATTATCAATCCAAAGTTGTCATGTCTAATTCCCAAACCCAGAATCCAAATCCTGAAAATATGCAAACTATCAAAACTCCCCAAACAACCAAAATTCAAACGCCCAAGCAAGACTTTCTTACTATTAAAGACGTATCGAAAGTCTACGCAACTCCTAAAGGCCCTTACGTCGTTCTCGACGGTGTAAACCTGACTATTAATGAAGGCGAATTTATTTGTTTGATCGGTCACTCGGGCTGCGGCAAATCAACTTTGCTGAATATGATCGCGGGATTCAACGGCCCGACAAACGGTGAAGTGGCTTTGGAAGGTTCGCAGATTACTGAACCAGGCCCGGACAGAATGGTGGTATTTCAAAACTACTCGCTGCTACCGTGGCTGACTGCTACTGAAAATATTCACCTCGGCGTTGAAAATGTTTACCCGGAAAAGTCCGCAGACGAACACAATACGATCGTCAAGGAACACTTGGAATTAGTCGGGCTGACGGAAGCTTGTAACAAAAGACCGGGCCAATTGTCCGGGGGGATGAAACAGCGGGTGGCGATCGCCCGAGCTCTGGCAACTCGTCCCAAACTGTTGATTTTGGACGAACCTTTCGGAGCTCTAGACCCGATTACCCGAGAAGAGTTGCAGGAAGAATTGCTAAAAATTTGGCGGAAGGAAAAAATTACCGTCATTATGATTACTCACGATATTGATGAAGCTTTGTTTTTGGCCGATCGCATCGTGATGATGACCAACGGACCAGCAGCTTCCATCGGCGAAGATATGCACGTTCCGTTCAGCCGTCCCCGCAACCGGGCGCGGATTATGGAAGACCCGAAATACTACGAACTGCGTAACTTTGCTTTGGAGTTCCTGTTTTCTCGGTACGCCCACCACGAAGAGGATGAAGCAACGGACTCGGAGACAGAAGCCGTCGCGCTACCGATGCCATTACCTGCTAGCAAAAAGCCTGTGGTTGCTGACAGGCCGATGCCACCTGTGTCCTTTATGCCTCACGCTGCGGAATTTCCTGAAGCCTCGCCGATCAAAGGCGGCATCCTGGCAGCCTCGTGGTTAGTAGCAATGGTTACTTTAGCAGCAGTCAATATGTCTGGTGTTTCCAGCCAGCTAAAGCAAGCGAAACTAGGAGAAACTGCACCGCAGGCGACGACTGCGACGGCCGTTGTGAGTTCACCCCCCAGCCCGCAAATTGCAGCAAGTTCGATCGCACCGAATGCTAGCCCTGCATCGCCTGCTGCTGCAAGTCCTGCACCCATCGCTGCTGCCTCGCCTGCTGCTGCAAGTCCTGCACCCATCGCTGCTGCCGCGACGGCTGCCTCACCTGCTGCCACTAACACCGCCGCGCCCAATGCAGCAACCAGTGCCACATCAGAGATTTCTGACCAAGCTGAACTCGATGCGATCGGGCAGAAGTTGTATGCACAAATCGACCAAAAGTGGAGAACAATTCCAACGTTTACCGAAAGCTTGACTTATCGGGTCAAAGTAAAACAAAACGGCGATATCCTACAGTTCGAGCCCACAAATAAAGCAGCTAAAGATTTCGTCAAAGAAACTCCTCTGCCGGTTTTGCAAACTCCTGCAGGTGCCACAGCAGGCGCTGAAAAAACTGCTGATTTCCAAGTAACTTTTAGCCCCACCAACAATGGCGTATTTGAAGTAAAATCAGGGAAGTAGGCGACATAATCCTCCCGCCCTAAATCTCACATTGCTATTAACAACTAGGTCAAAAGTAGTACCTGGGCGCTGTTTGAACTCGGCAAAAGTTCCTCCTATCCCCCATTCTTGGGGTGACAAGAGTTAGGTTGGAATTTCCTCTGTTTGAGTAAGATTTAGTAGCAATCAGAAGCTGACTACAAGCGAGAGCGAGCGCGAGTTTTAGTAAGAGAGCGGGTAATTTTAAATCAGGGTATTGTCCGTTTCTGGGAAGCATTTTTGCGGTAATTTAGTAAGGATTGACAGGTTATTTGCAGGAGCCTTCAGTTCCGACTATAATAATGAATTACCACTTACCCATTAGCTTTCAAAAATTAGCATCTAAAATCACCAGATGGAAACTATAAAAACTCTTTGCCCTTACTGCGGTGTAGGTTGCGGTCTTGAAGTTGTAGCCGACAAAAAACAAAGTTGGAAAGTGCGGGGCGATCGCAATCACCCATCGAGTCAGGGCATGGTTTGTATTAAGGGAGCAACCGTAGCAGAGTCGATTCGGAGCGATCGGCTAATGTATCCGATGATGCGAGATACTCTCGACCAACCGTTCCGCCGCGCTAGCTGGGACGAAGCTCTCGATGCAATTGTTAACCGCATCCAAACAATTCGCAGCACCAGCGGCCCCGATGCTTTGTGCGTTTACGGTTCGGGTCAATTCGTTACAGAAGATTATTATATTGCCCAGAAACTAATGAAAGGTTGTCTGGGTACTAATAATTTTGATGCTAATTCTCGCTTGTGTATGTCTTCAGCAGTCTCTGGATACGTTCAAAGCTTGGGCTCGGACGGGCCACCTTGCTGTTACGACGATCTAGAATTAACCGATTGCGCTTTTATTATTGGCAGCAATACAGCGGAATGCCATCCGATCGTATTCAATCGATTAGCAAAATACCACAAAAAGCACCCCCATGTTAAGATGATTGTGGTAGATCCAAGGCGAACTCCGACTGCTGAAGCGGCGGATTTGCACTTAGCAATTAAACCGGGTACGGATATAGATTTGCTTAACGGAATTGCCTATTTGCTGTTACGCAGGCAAGCAATAGATTCGGAGTTTATTCAAGAATGCACGGAGAATTTTTCAGCTTTTGCTGAGGTTATTAGCAGCTACACGCCGGAGTTTGTAGCCTCGCGCTGTGGCATTACTGTCAGCGAGTTAGAAACGGCGGCAAACTACTGGGAACAGTCGCAGCGCGTTTTGTCGCTGTGGTCGATGGGGATGAATCAGTCGTCGGAAGGCACGGCAAAGGTGCGATCGCTGATTAATTTGCACTTGATGACCGGTCAAATCGGCAAACCGGGATGTGGCCCGTTTTCCCTCACCGGCCAGCCAAACGCCATGGGAGGGCGGGAAGCCGGAGGACTGTCTCACTTGCTCCCAGGCTACCGATTTGTGAAAAATGCCCAACACAGAACCCAAGTGGAGGAGTTTTGGGGAATCGCACCGGGAAGCATTTCCCCGAATCCGGGCCGCACAGCTTGGGAGATGATTACCGGTTTGGAAACTGGTGAAGTCGAGTTGCTGTGGATTGCAGCTACCAATCCGGTGGTGAGTATGCCGGATTTGGAACGCACTAAAGCCGCTTTGCTGCGATCGCCCTTTACTATTTATCAAGAAGCTTACTATCCCACTGAAACCTCCGCCTACGCTCACATCCTGCTGCCGGCAACGCAGTGGAGCGAAAAAACCGGAGTAATGACGAATTCCGAACGCCGCGTTACCTTTTGTCCCGGTTTCGACACTCCCTCCGGGGAAGCCCGCGACGACTGGAGCATTTTCGCTGAAGTCGGCCGCCGATTGGGTTTTGCTGAACACTTTGCTTTCGAGAACAGTGCCGAGGTTTTTACAGAGTACGCGCAGTTGACGCGGGGCCAGCCTTGCGACATGACCGGTCTGAGCCACGAATACATCCGCCAAAAAGGGCCACAGCAGTGGCCTTGTCGCGAAAACGAGCCTGTGCATCCAGCGAACGAAGCGAAACGGCTGTATACTGACAGGCGTTTTCACACTCCTGACGCGCGGGCGAGATTTGCGGCATATCACTCCCGGGGACTGGCAGAACCTCCCGATCCCAATTATCCGTTTGTGTTGACGACAGGGAGAGTTTACGGACACTGGCACACGATGACGCGGACGGGTAGAACAGAAAAAATTAATCAATTGCATCCCGATCCGTTTTTGGAAATTCACCCCCGCGATGCTGCCAAATTGCAGATTAAGGAGGGGGATTTGCTGGAAGTTCGATCGCGCCGCGGCAAGGCGCAGTTTCCAGCAAAAGTCACAAAGGCGATCGCCCCAGGTACGCTATTTGTACCCATGCACTGGGGTTCTCTGTGGGCTGAAGGTGCTGAAGCCAATGCCATGACTCATGCTGCAAGCTGTCCAGATTCCAAACAGCCCGAGTTAAAAGCTTGTGCAGTACAGTTGGTGCTGGTTGGGCCAGAAACTGCGACGGAAGTTGTCGCAGAAGTTGCCGCAGAAGTTGGGGAATTTAATTGGGCAAAATCCACCCTCGCCGTCACTTCTTGAGCTGGCGTCCAACTACGGGATGTTACAAATCACTGAAGAACGAGCGGGAAGCCCCGGGCGATCGACCTGGGGAGGACGTGGTGGAGGTTCGGCGATACGTTCGGGTAGCGCTCAGTCAATCGCGCTCAGTCGAAGATTGAAGATTTACTACACACATGAATCTGGGTTCTTGAACAAGAGTCTAAAATTTTGCACTCTTCCCGACAGCAGTCCGGGGCTTGTATCCGTTTTTTAGGGTAACAACCTCTCTCGATCAAGCAATTTTGAACCCGGACATACCCTACACATAAATCTTAAATCTCAACTCCCAGATCTAAAACCTAAAATCGTTATGCGCTTACGCAGCCTACAGCCTGCGTTTCCCCGGCAGAGCCCGGGAACAAGGAAAACTAAATTTATTTATTCTGAGTTTTTCCTTCTAGATTGGGGGTTTTTGCTTCGGCTGAATGCCTTATGGCCAAAGGCTTGTGCTTTGTTTTTAATTAATCGAGTCAGACAATTGCCGTTTGCACCTCAAGGTGCTATAATCGTTTTACAAGGCTTTATTTTCGGCAGTGCAGTTCGTTCGATCGGCGTTCCTCCGGATTTAAATCTCTACACACTCTGATTCTGGAGAATGTTCAATGTCAATCTATGTCGGCAATTTATCCTACGAAGTAACGCAGGAGCACCTCAACCAAACTTTTGGAGAGTACGGAACAGTAAAGCGCGTTCAGTTGCCTGCTGACCGGGAAACAGGTCGGATGCGCGGCTTCGCTTTTGTAGAAATGTCTACTGAAGCAGAAGAAGCTGCAGCCATTGAGGCTCTTGACGGTGCTGAGTGGATGGGTCGCGACCTCAAGGTCAATAAGGCAAAACCCCGCGAAGAACGTCCTAGTGGCGGCGGTAACTGGGGTAACAACGATCGCGGTGGCAATTCTCGTCGCTACTAAACCACCCGAGCTAAATTTTTAGCTAGCTTGTATATTGCGTCGGAGCAAGCTGGGAGTAAACAATCATTCTCTGTTGAGAATAGATAGTTAGTTCAGTGATTGCACCTCGCCTTAAAAGCCTCAAAATATTGCTAGACAATATTTTGAGGCTTTTTTATGGCAAAAATTATTAATCAGGAGTTCGATCGCGTGCGATCGATTCCTAGCTGACACGAAAAATTATAAAATATAACAGGCCCAGAGAGTCACCTTCCCCAGCAACCTGTCGCCGCCGCGAAACCAGGCCATCCCAGAGTTGGGCGCTTGCAAAGTGTACCGAACAATGACAGAATCATCAAGAAAGATGACTAAATCACGGGTATGCTGAAAAAAATATTTAGGCAAATTTCTAAGTTAGGGAATGAGGAAAATTTTCTGCATTTTACAGAAAGTGTAGAGGTAATAATATCGAAAATTTTATCACTGGCGATGATTTTGGTAATTATCGTCAGCGTTTGCGATTTGCTGATTTTTTTAGCAAAAGACTTGGTAAACCACACTGATAATTTGTTAAAAGACACGTTATTTGTCATATTTGGGTTATTTTTAAATGTTTTAATTGCTCTGGAAATCTTGGAAAATATTACAGCTTATCTGAAAAAGCACATAATTCAAGTAGAGCTAGTTATTGTAACTTCTTTGATAGCAGTATCTCGAAAAATCATCATTCTTGACCTGGAAAAGAAAACCGCAGCCGACTTGATTGGTTTGGCGATTGCAATTTTTGCGCTTTCCATCAGTTACTTGATAGTGCGGTACACAAATAAAGGAAATAATTAATATTGGGAAATGGGGAATTGGGGATTGGAAATGGTTAATAACTAATATCATGTCCGGTCGCTCGACCGGACATGATATTATTCCAACAAACCAGGAGGAGGCACAATTTCAATTCGGCCTTGTTCTAAGTCAACAACTGGCACAATCTCTTCCACAAAAGGAATCAAAATTTTTGTGGATTTAGGCTCTTTAGCGCGAATTTTCCGTGGTTTGCGGGTATTTCTGGGGTCAGCGTTGGCTTTGGGAGTTTCAGGCTGTTTTGGTTTTTCTAATTCTGCAACGACAGTTTCCGGCGGCGTTAGATTCGTTTCTACTTCTAAAAGGTCGTTACCTGCGGGAATAATATCACTTACCTTGCCTAGGATTTCCCCGGTTAACTGGTTAAAAACTTCCATACCGATCAAATCTTGGACGTAAAACTCATCACCTTCCAGGTAAGGTCGATCGGTCTTTTCAACAAACAACTTACAGCCCCGCAGCGCCTCAGCACTATCGCGGTCTTCCACACCCTCTACCTCTACAGCATACAGCCCTTTGCCCGGAATGTAGCGACCGCCCAAAAACTCGATCGGTTCCGGTTCACTTTTGTTAGGGCGCAGAATCCACCGCTTCCCCGGTTCGATAAACCTTTCCGGGAAATCCGAATCGGGATAGACTCGCACTTCCCCGTCCAAACCTTGAGCTGCTACAATTTTACCGATTTCTATCCATTCAGACATACATTATATCACTCAAATTGCTAGTAATTGATAATGGAAATTTGGTGTTTGAAATGGAGAATTGGGGAGTGGCAACTGAAAAATGTTGAATTATTTTTATTCCTTCTTCCCTCTTCCCTTCTCCCTCTTCCTTCTTCCTTCTTCCTTCTTCCTTCTTCCTTCTTTACACCAATCCAGTTCTCAGCGCTACAACTGCTGCTTGCACGCGGTCATCCACTGCCAACTTATTCATAATACCGCGAACGTGAGTTTTAATAGTATTTGGGCTCAAGTAAAGCGCCGCTGCTATCTCGGGATTGCTGTTACCTTCCACCATTAATTTTAACACCTCCAATTCCCGCTGTGACAACTGACCAAAAGTAGTTGTAGAGGCAGGTATTGGGGGCTTGAGGTGTTCTATGACAGTCCGGGCAATTTGGGGGTCAAGGTATGTAGCGCCCTCTGCTGCGGCTGCAATCGCTGCTAACAGCCTGTCTACGGAAGCACCTTTAATGCAATAAGCATCAGCACCGCTAGAAAGGGCCGCAATAATTTCAGTTTCTGCCGTGTGAGAAGTTAACATTACTACTCGAACTTCTGGCAGTTGTGCTTTAATTTGCTGCGTCGCTGCTATGCCGTCCAGCCGCGGCAAACCGATATCCATTACAATAATATCAGGTTTTAGTTTCAGTGCTGCTGCTACGCCTAAATAGCCGTCTTCTGCTTGTCCTACTATTTCTATTTCTGGGGAATCGGCTAAAACTTGCTCTAATCCCAGTTGCATCATCGGGTCATCTTCAACAATTAAAATTCTCATAATACGAAGGAAGTTCGGCAACGGATTGTGTAACGGATGTAACGGATGTCAGGAAAAAGGAAGATTACTTAGTTGTTAATATTTTACATGAACTTATACTGAACCAATAACAAATAACTAATGACTAATTTTTAAAACTTCAACGAATTCGCCCGGTTCAATCCCGGTGTCCGCTGGTGGCAAAACTGCTAAACCACTTGTATTGGCGAGGTTAATTAAATTCGCTGAATTTTGGCTGCCAGTAGCAGGTTCAAATTCCCACACGCCCGCAACTAAATGTAGTTTACCCCAAACATAAGTTTCGCGCTTGCCTGGGGAAGGCAATTCAGCATTACACCTAGCTTTGACAAACTCCGGCCCCCAAGCATCCGGGGCAAGCCCAGACATCTTTCTCAAAGCAGGTACCACGAACCGCCAACAGCAGACTAAAGCAGAAACCGGATTTCCGGGCAAACCAAAATAGAGACAATCCGAACTCCAACTCGGCGAATCCTGATTTTTTTCACCTCGTTTAAACCCAGCAACTGTTAAAGGTTTTCCCGGCTTAATCGCCACAGAACTAACGTGAACTTTTCCTCCCAAATCCCCCAAAATTTTTTCAATATAATCGTAGTCTCCTACCGAGACACCGCCCGTAGAAAGCACCACATCCGCCGTAGCAACAGCCCGGGATATCGCCTTTTTTAACGCCTCTTCATTATCAGGAACAATGCCAAATCGAATCGGATCAAATCCCATTTGTGCCAACAAAACTGTCAAAGCATACTGATTCGAGTCTACCAGTTTCCCGGGTGCCAAAGGTTCGTCTGGCGAGACCAATTCGTCACCCGTAGAAAAAATTGCCACCCGCAGCCGCCGATAAACCGGAACTTGAATACACTGGGCAGTTGCTAACACCGCAATTTCAGGGGCATTGATAACTGTACCGGGAGTTAGCAAAGTTGTTCCTGCTTGATAAAAAGCGCCTTTGTGCCTGACAAATGCTTGCGGTTTTTCAGGAGAAACTAAGATAAAAATACGATCGCCCTCACGCCTTGTTTCTTCCTGCATTACCACCGTATCAGCACCCGCAGGCATCACCCCACCCGTAAAAATCCGCGCCGCTTGCCCCGAGTGGACGGTATTTTGAGGCTGATATCCGGCTGGAATTTCTTCAACGATATCAAGTGCGATCGGTTTGTCGGCGTTACAGTTTTCGACATCCGCAAACCGCACCGCGTACCCATCCATTGCCGAATTGTCCCAATAAGGAAAATCGAGAGAACCAGTGATGGGTGCCGCCAAAATGCGCCCCGATGCTGCCAGTAAGTCTACAGTTTCTACATCCCGCTGACTGTCGAGGGGTTGCGCCAAATTTAGAACGATCGATTCTGCTTCTTTCACTGACAGCATCACTGTCTCCTTGTTTTGATAACACTCCTGATTAAGTTTAGCAAAATATCCAGAGATATTGGTGATATAATTTTTTTGTAGTGGGGCAGTAAACCTAATTTTTGGTATTAATTGCTTATGACTATTTCTCGCTTGGTTGTCCGACTAAATTGTTTATCCTTCTTCCTAGTGGCGCTGCTGATAATTTTCACTCAACTTTCCGGCTTAAAAGTCAGCGATTTATTCTTTCACCCTTATTTTTCCCCCAATCCCAATGTCGCCTTGTTAACTCGGACTTTCCAGATTTTATGTTCTCTACCAGTCATTGTTTGTACTTTTACCTATAAATTAGCTCAAAGTATTCAACCGCGCACTTCCGAAAATCGATTTATTCTCTTTTCGGCTTTCTTAACAGGTGGATTTTTACTAAATGAAATTTACAGAATTCATATATATATGGTAGCAGCAGGAATTCCCAAGCTAGGAGTAAGTCTTTTGTACGCCGTTGTTTTGTCATCCTACGGCTGGTTTTTTCGGCGAGAACTACAGTTAACTCCCTACCAAATACTGCTAGCTGGTTTGGGCTTGTTGTTTTTTGCGATCGGCGTAGATTCCCTACATTTAAAAAACCAGATTTTTTCCAGCTTACTAGAGGGAGTACCTAAATTGTTTAGCGAAATCAACATTGCATTTTACTATTGGTATGTCTGTAAGTGTTTCCTGCAAAAAGCTTTTTATAAAAATATTGAGAGCTATTTATAAGTAGATGATATAATGATATCACAATTGCCTCCCCAAAAATACAACTCAAATCCTCCTTGCCACATTAATAATATTTACATCATCTGACTCGCTCGGCAATTAGGCGCATTCATATACATTATGTGGTCTTAAAAATCCCAACGCATCCTGATAAAATACTATGATAGCAGTTACCATCAACTTCAACTCGATCGCCAAAATAACCGACGACCAATTTTATCACCTGTGTCGCGAAAACCCCGATGTCAAATTTGAACGGAACGCCAAAGGAGAAATAATTGTTATGTCACCCACAGGAGGAGAAACTGGAAATTACAATTTTGAAATAGCTACTGATTTTGGAATTTGGAACAGACAAACTCAACTGGGAATTTGTTTTGATTCTTCAACTTGCTTCCAACTGCCAAGCGGTGCAAACCGTTCTCCCGATGTCTCTTGGATTGAAAAATCAAGATGGGACGCACTCACTCCCGAACAAAAACAAAAATTTCCTCCCATTGCCCCAGATTTTGTCTTGGAGTTAATGTCGCCAACGGACAGTTTAAAAGATACTCAAGACAAAATGCAAGAATACATGAATAACCAAGTAAAACTAGGCTGGTTAATCAACCGCAAAACCCGGAGAGTCGAAATCTATCGCCAAGGACAAGAAAAAGAAGTTTTGGAATGTCCAACGGAACTTTCCGGAGAAGATATTTTACCAGGTTTCGTGCTAAACTTGCAGCTAGTCTGGGAATAACCCGACATCCTGCATCTATCAGCGTTTATTTGCATTCATCTGCGGTTAAAAAAAATCTAATGGAAACCACTACAGAAACCACTGGCTTAACTGCCGAACAGCACAAACAGAAAATGCAGCGCCGTCAAGAAGTACAGGCGCAGCGCATTGCCAACGCTGCCACAGACAAAGGTTTAATTATAGTCAATACGGGTAACGGTAAAGGCAAAACCACGGCCGCTTTGGGAATGGTTGTGCGATCGCTCGGTCACGGATACCGCGTCGCTATAGTACAATTTATTAAGGGAGCTTGGGAACCCGCAGAAAAAGCCGTTTTTCAACTCTGGGAAAAACAGTTAGAATTTCACGCAATGGGGGAAGGCTTTACCTGGGACACACAAGACCGCGATCGAGATATCGAAACAGCTCAAAAAGCCTGGGAAAAATCCCTAACTTTTATCTGCAATCCCCAATTTAAATTAGTTCTTCTAGATGAGGTCAATATAGCATTAAAACTAGGTTATTTGCAAGTCGAGCAAGTGCTTTCCGGGTTAGACCAAAAACCCGAAGAAACCCACATTATTTTAACAGGCAGAGGCGCCCCGCCAGCGCTAATTGAACGGGCAGATTTGGTGACAGAAATGACTTTAGTTAAGCATCCATTTCGAGAACAAGGCATTAAAGCTCAAGCAGGTATTGATTATTAATGTTGTTTGTAGTCAAGACTTGGGCGCCCCTCTCAAATTTAAAAAAGAGCTATGCTGGCAACATCAGAGTAAAAGTTGACCCCTTGCCAAACTCACTACTCACAGTAATTTCTCCCCCCAGCATCTGAGAGTATTTCTGCGCTATTGCCAAGCCCAAACCCGTACCTCCGTACTTGCGGGTAGTCGAAGCATCAGCTTGCGTAAAAGGTTGAAATAACTTTTGTAGCTGTTCAGGAGTAATCCCAATCCCCGTATCAGTACACTTAATAATTAACTGTTCCGAATTCCCACTATTCTCGTCATTTTTTATTCTTTCAACGCTGAGTGTAACTGTTCCTTTATGAGTAAACTTAGCTGCATTACTGAGCAAATTAAACAAAATTTGAGTAAACTTAATTTGATCGGAATACAATTCGCCAATATTATTAGGACACTCCACCTTCAGGCGATTAGTGTTTGGCAAAAATAGCGGTTCCACAGTTCTGGCTACATCTTGAACTGCCTCGGACACGTCAAAAGTTTCTAATTCCAGTTCCGCGTGACCGGCTTCAATCTTCGACAAGTCCAGAATATCATTAATTAAGGAAAGTAAAAGCTGGCCTGAATTGTGAATTCTCTCCAAATCCGACACAAAATCTTCTTCACCCAAATCTAAAGCCTCTTCTTGCAGAATCTCGCTGTAACCGATAATCGCATTCAGAGGAGTTCGCAGTTCGTGGCTCATGTTAGCTAAAAACTGACTTTTAGCCAAACTAGCTGCTTCTGCGGCTTCCTTTGCCTTGTAGAGTTCGGCCTCGGCTTGCAAACGGTCCGTCACGTCGTGAGCCAGCACTAATTCAGCATTTCTACTATCAAAGATCATGGCATAAGAAGTAATTTCTACATCAATAATTGTTCCGTCTTTTTTCTGGTGCTGCCACACACCTGCAAACTCAATACCGACATCTACTTGGGAGATATTTTCTAGCAATCTCGGCACCTCTTGGGGGGGACGAATGTCCGCAACGGTCATGTTGAGAAATTCGTCGCGAGTGTAGCCGTAGTGGTGGATAGCAGCCTCATTGACGGCTATAAATTCCAGAGTTTCTAAATCGTAAACCCACATTGGATGGGGGTTATTTTTAAACAAAAGTCTGTAGCGTTCTTCCGAGGCTCGCAGTTCGGCTTCGGCTTGCTTGCGCTCGGTAATGTCGCGGACAACCGTGCAAATAATTTCGCGGCCGCCGTAGGAAATCACGCTCCCGCTCACTTCCACGTCCACGCAGGAACCGTCTCGGCGGCGATAGAGAACTTCGCCAATTCTGAATTGTTTGTCCGTCAGCAGCAACTCGATATTGTTGTCAATTAGGTCTTTAGAGTAAGCGATGATATCGTAAATAGTTAGTTGCGAAATCGCATCATGACTGTAATCGAGCAGGTCTCTAAACGCTGTATTGGCTTCCAAAAGGCGTTTGGTTTGAGCGTCCCACAGGAATATACAATCTGTAGCTTGCTCCACGACGGCTCGGTAGCGGGCTTTTTCCTCAAGTTGTTCGCTTTCGGCGATCGCGATCGCACTCAGCATTCCATTGATAGTATGGGCAAGGTCGGACAACTCGTCTTCGCCCGTCACCGGTAGTCGCACCGAGAGGTCTTGGCTGCGGCTGACGTGGTTCACTGCTTTCGCCAAACCGCTCAAGCGAGACAGCACCAGACGCTCTAGCAGCAGCAGAGTGCAGCCGACAAACCCAACTCCGGCTAACGCTACAGACACCAGCAGGTACAGCAAACTAATGTGACCTTGCCGGTATATTTCTCTGGGGATATCCACCCGCAATAGCAGCGCCGGTTGATTATAAATATCGCGGATCAGAGCGTAACCCGCGATCGACTCTTCGCTTAAAGGACGCACAAAAATCGGTTTTTTTTCCGACAGTTTCTCCCGCGCTTTCTGAAAGTCTGCAGGCAACTGAGCCTCATTAACGCTGTGTACAATGAGTGGCAAGCGAGTAATTTTAGAAACCTTCGCAATGCTCGCAGCATCCAAATTGCGCCCGAATATCAGAGTACCTCGGATCGGGCCGGTGCTTTTAGTCGTGAGAATGGGGCGGGAAGTAATCAGTATTGGCCCTGACGGTAGCAGCAGGATACCAGCGAGGCTGCTTTTGGCGTTGGGGTGCTGCAACAGCGGGTCATTGAGAGAAATGCGCCGTTTTAATGCTTCTGGAACAGGCGTTAGTTTCACCTTTTGGCTGTCGAAACCCGTACTGTAAACTATTTTGCCAGAAGTATTGACAAAAATGGCTATATTAACTCTTATATTAGCCAGCCCTTCTGGAATTAAATTGGAGGCAATGAATTTTGAGTTGCGGTTTTGGATGAAGGTGTAGGTGTCGTCCCAGGACGACCAGTCGGCAAAGCGCGAGTTGAAGTCATCTGCAGTTTGCCCGAACACGCTTAGCACTCCCCTGACAACCTGTGTGGCTTCTTGTTCCTCTGCTTTGATCAGGCTGCCCAAGAGGATGCTTGAGGAGGCGACATACAGAATGCCAGTCAGCCCAGCGATGGTAATGCCAACGATCGATAGTGTTTTCCAACGCAGTTTCATCTTGCCATGTGTGTGGTGTCCATCCGAAATTCTCAACTCAGGAGCAATTTTACTACTGTTTCCTGAACCCTGACCGAAAGCAATTTGATCCGGGGGCCCCCAATGTATCAGTGGGGTTGCTTTCTTCAATTCTAAAATCTAAAATCTAAAATCTAAAATCGATTGACTGGTGGCAGAGCGCGTGTTTCCTACTTTTCCCACACCTGCTGTTTGTGAGATTCTTTGCAAATACCCAAGATGCGCCGATCGTTCTCGCTGATGGTGGAAATTGGGTAATACTGTTCCAGGTTTACCGAGTAGGGAGAGCGGCTGCCGTCGTAACTGTCCACTACTGTTAAATTTAACTGAGTTCGATCGCTTGTGCCGTAAAAACAGTAAAAAGCAGACCGAGGCAGGTAAAAAGCGCCGACTACCTTACTCTGTCGCATTTCAAATACAAAATATTCTTGTTTAATTTCCTCGGGCTTGCTCGACTGGCCGTAGAGGTAAATGCCATCTGCTAAACCTGTGCTAGCTGTATCTTGCCCAGGATTGGGCGGAGATTGCGAGCTTAAAACGCCGGATTTGATGTCCGAGTCGTGTGCCCAGCGTGCGGGAAATGCGATGCTGAAGTTACCGGGCAAAATAGCAAGCACGATCGCGATCGCTTCTAAACTTCCTGTCAATATCAAATAAGTCAAAACCACTCCAGACCCCAAAATTTAAAATAGCTGGTTCCAAGCGCCTCTTGTACCAGTTTCACAAAGCTCGTAGAGAAACCGGGTATCTGGCTTAACGTTGGCTATTAACTTGAAGGAATAATCGCCCGCCCGGTTCCTGAACTTAAATCTAAAATTAGTTTTGACAAATTTTGCGACCGCCCCGAAAGTGCGATCGACCTCTCAAATAATACCATTTTAGATTTTAAATTTTAGATTAAAGAATTGCAGAATTGGGAAGGAGCGAAATCATCCAGGATACAAGCCCCCGGATTCATCCGTGTAGAAATAAAAAACCTGTATCCGATGAAACTTGCCCCCCGAATTTATCCGTGGGGTCAATGCTTCAATTCTTTAATCTAAAATCTAAAATCTAAAATCGATTGACCTATTCTTTAAGGAGTTGAATCACGGGCCTACAGTTACATTCTTTTTTTCAACTGGTACAAAACTATCCTTCCCAGCCGCGCCAAGACGTAAAAAAAGTTGAGATTTCCCAAAATCTCAACTTTTTTAGTGACTAACTAGCCAAGTATTCTCGGACTTGAGATTGGCGGCGCCGCAGGTGGGCGAGGGCTTGATGTTCTAGCTGCCGCACCCGTTCCCTGCTGAGATTGAGGCGTTCTCCCACTTTCGCCAGAGACATTTCTGTGCCGTCTTCCAAGCCGAAGCGCAGAATTATCACATCTCGCTGCTGGGGGGTCAGTTCTGATATCAAAGTATCCAGGTCTTGCCGCAGCAATTCCGAGGTAATGTAGTTGTCTGGAGATGCAGTTTCGTCTTCTAAGAGTTCTTGCAGTTCGGTATCTTGGTTGTCTCCTACCCGCAAGTCCAAAGAAACTGGATGTCTTGCCATCAGCAGGTATTCCCGAATTTGGGAAGGGTGCAGTTCCAAGGCTGCGGCAATTTCCCCGGGGGAGGGAGATCGGCCCAACTGCTGGGTAAGTTCCCGCTGCACTTTTTTGATTTTGTTGAGTTTTTCGGTGATGTGAATTGGCAATCGAATTGTGCGGGCGTGTTGGGCGATCGCGCGGGTAATTGCTTGCCGAATCCACCAGTAGGCATAAGTAGAAAATTTGTATCCCCGCATCGGGTCAAATTTTTCGACTCCTCGTTCTAAACCAAGGGTGCCTTCTTGAATTAAATCCAAGAATTCCATATTGCGTTTTTGGTATTTTTTGGCGATCGCCACTACTAGCCGCAAATTGGCTTCAATCATCTTTTGCTTGGCCCGCCGCCCTATTTGTAAGATCCGGCTAAGTTCAGCTTCGGTCAACTCCATTTCGGCAGCCCACTCTTGATTCGTCAGATCCCGCTGCCATTCTTTAGCAAGTGCTTGTTTTGCTTCGATTAATTTCATCATTTGCTGCACCTGCTTCCCGAAAACAATTTCTTCTTCTCGGGTTAGCAGGGGTACGCGACCGATCTCGTGCAGATAGGTACGAACCGTATCCGTTGAGGAGTATGGCCGGCTGCCCATGCGATCGGCTTTCACTGTTTTGTTTTTGGGGGTTGTGGTGGACATGGGTGAGTATTGCACTCCTTGTAACAACAGATAAAAAGTTGGTGATACCCTGTCCCACTTTTGCAAGTGGGATAAAGACTGCGACAAAGGGGATGTTTCCCCTCCTGTTTATCGGTGACGATCGGTAGAAGCTTTTTGTTTGGGATTACTTTTGTGCTGGATTTTCCAGTAATCCCCGTCGATTTTCGGTAGCTCGCTAGCTTTAACGGCTAGTTCAAGGCGAAGTGAAGCAAGAGTTTAGTTTTCTCAATATTATTCCCAATTTTGAGGATCGTAAAGGGTAAAAACCTCTGTCTTAAGGTCAAGATTCTACATTTTTCCTTAAGGTTTTGAATTCCCTGTTAGTTTTAACTGCCACTCAACTTCACAATACTCATGCAAACAGACTCATGCAATTCGAGGGCTTTGTTTTGCTCTCTGTTCCATCATCGCTTGAAATTTTCTCGCTGCCTAGATGGTGGGATGCGAGATAACCGAACTCGATCGCCGTATTAGATGCGAGTAATTGTTTAAAATATTTATTGACATTTTTATTTAAATATGCTAATCCAATTCTGCTACGAGTAACGACAAGGTGTATAAAGGCTGGCTGTTGCCCTGTTTGACTTTCATTGTGCTGCGAGGCTCCATCATCTCCATCATGTTTAAGCTTATGCAAATTTTGGGCACTTAGGGATGAGGGGTGAGGGGGTGAAAGGGGAAAAGGTTCTGACTGAAAGGTGGGGGCTAATTTTTTTGACGTTCGATCGCACTTTTTCGTTTATAACTGAGGCAAAAATCAGATACTCCTGTCATTGCCAGCGGCCAATTGTTCGCAAAGACTACTTTAGAGTGACATTTGCCTAAGTTCTGTAATAAATCTAGAAGTTCTCAATCTAAAATCCCAAATCCATTTTAGCAGATTCTGCCTCGGCAAATACTTGTTCGTCGGGCATTTCTTGCCAGTCAATATCCCCGATTTCTCTGTAGAATTGCTCGTCGTAGGGGCGAGTTTGCACCACTACGGGCATGGGTACGGCGTGCCCCAAAACTAATGCTTGCTGTTTGGAGTCGAGTTTTGCCAAAACTGAACGCAAACTCTGCCCTCCCGAAACGCCGGTAAAAATAGCATCAATGTCTTTATCATCGTTTAGCAAAGCAGTAATGCGCGTTCCGACTTGCGACATGACTTCTGCGTCGATGCCGGAGGGACGCTGGTCTACAATTAGCAGGGTGACAAAGTATTTTCGCATTTCTCGGGCGATCGTACCGAAAATAGTCGATCGCACGATCGCCGGATCGAGAAAGCGGTGAGCTTCCTCAATGGTAATCACCAACGGCTGCGGGCGATCGCACGGATTTTTGCTCTGCAAAAACTTCTCTGCTTTCCGTACATAAGCTTGGTGAATGCGGCGAGTAATCACGTTTGCCGCCAACATATACGACAGCAAATCCGAGTGGGAACCAAACTCAATTACCACATTTTTGCCACCGTCCAAACACTGCAAAACTTCAGTTACATAATTTTTCGGACAGCGTTTGCGAATATACTTCAAATCGTTTAATCGCTCTAACTTGCGCTGCAAAGCCATAATCGAAGACTTATTTCCACGCTTTTCTTCGCAAAACATTTGGATATCTTCGTTGGTCATTTCCAGCAACTTGTTGATCCAACCACTTCCCAACTCATTTCGCAAAATAATCGCATTTTCGATACTAGCTTCCGACAAATTCAACTCGCGCTGCACCAGCGCGATATCTTCCACTTCAATTTGATCGAAACTCAAAAACAACTCTTGAGCGTCGCGGACTCCCCGGCGTTTGGTCGATTCTGGATCGAGGGTATAAATCTGAATTTTATCGGGAAACAACTGCCGCAAACCTTTAACAGTGCTGAACTGTTTCCCTTCCGAAACAGCTTCCCACCCGTACTCCGAGTGCATATCAAAAATTAAATTAACAGCAGCTTGCTTGCGAATAATTCCCGACAATAGCAAGCGCGTCAGAAAAGATTTTCCTGTTCCCGACTTCCCAAAAACCCCGTTGCTGCGTTCCACAAATCGGTCTAAATCCAAGCACACAGCAACGTCCATGTCAATCGGTTTGCCGATCGCAAAATTGCGGCGGTACGGGTCATCTTCCCAGCCAAAAACTGCCCGAAAATCGGTTTCTTTGGCATCAAACACCTGGGAAAAGTGGCTGGGAATAGTTTTGACCGGCAGCAACTCAATATCCGCACCGGTTTGTGACTCAAAAGAAGCCAAATTTCCTAAAGCCAACTTGTTCTCGCGGACTCCGCCGTTTTTCGTCGGATCGAAAATTGCCTGCTGTTTTTCTCTCTCAGCAGTCAACATCAACATTGGCGACAGTTCGATCGTACCGTAGGTGCTGCTACCGGCTAGCACTGCGAGCAGAAAATCGTCGTTGGGATTGGGAGGATTCGATAAAATGCGAGCGCTGGAAGTTCCGAGAGACACGTCGGTGAGCATACAGAAAAAGTGCGATCGCACCCCCCGCACTACTAGAAATTTCCCCACCCTCATATCTTCCACCGAAACGTCGGCGTGCAGTCGCACTTCTAATCCCTTGCTCAGGGAGCCTTGAATAACAGAGCCTAACGGTCGATCCATTTTAGGTTTTAGATTTTAGATTTTAGATTGTTAATAATCGAGCAATTTTCGATGGGCGATTTTTTATTTTAGATTTTCGATTGTTAACAGTCAACTAATTACCATTCCGATTCTAGTGGCAATTCAAAAAAACTCGGACTCAGATGTATATCGGCCAAATCGGTTTCGCTCAAATAAGCATCTGTCAAAAATACCCCTTTTAAACTTGCGCCTTTGAGGTTAGTACCCTTCAGGTTAGCACCTCTGAGATTAACTCGGAATAAATGAGCATCGCTCAAGTCTGCCTCAGTTAAATCTGCTCCCTCCAAATTTACTCTCATCAAATCTGCTTTTCGGAGGTCAGCTTCGGTTAACTTAGCGCCACTGAGGTTAGCTTTTGTCAAGTCTACACCTCTCAAGTCGGCCCCGCTCAAGTTAGCGAACAGCAAAGTAGCTCCCGTGAAATCTGTCTCCCTCAAATCGGCATCGCTTAAATTAGCGCCGCTGAGGTCAGCCCTTGTTAAGTCTACACCCCGGAGGTCAGCAGAACTCAAGTTTACTTGGTGTAAAATTGCGCCGCTTAAATCGGCTCCTCTCAAATCTGTTTGCTCCAAGTTTGCACCTTTGAGGTAAGCTTTTTTTAAGCTAGCTCTGCTGAGGTCTACATTTTTGAGATTAACCGAACTTAAGTTAGAACCGCTCAAATTAGCTCCGCTTAAATCTGACCCGTTTAAGTCGGCTCCGGTTAAGTTTACCCCTTGTAGCGATACATTGGGAGCAATTAAATAAGCTCCGCCCAGAGCGGGGTCAATGCCTTCTGAAAACAATGTTTTGCTGCTGTAAACAGCTTTCTCCAAAATCGTGCCGCTCAAACTAGCTTCCCTCAAGTCCGCTGCACTGAGGTTGGCTCCTGCTAAGTTTGCCCGATCGAGTTTTGCGCCAAATAAAATAGCTTTGTATAAGTTTGTCCGCCGCAAATCGGCTCCTTTTAAATCGGCTTCGGTCAAATCTACCATAGCCAGATTTAAGCCAGGGAACGAAGCATTGGGAGCTAGCAAAAATGCTCCCATTGCACCCGGATCAATATCTTCGGGGAAGATAGTGCGGTTGTTGTATACAGCCTTGTCTAAAATGGCGCCGCTCAACTGAGAACCGCGCAAATCCGCCCCGCTAAGGTTGGCTCTAGTTAAGTTGGCTTCGTGGAGATTTGCTCCTACTAAATTAGCCTTGATCAAACTTGCTTCTTGGAGGTTGGCGCCCGTGAATTCGGCTCCTACGAGATTAGCTTCTCGGAGGACAGCACCAGTCAAATCAGCTCTAGTGAGGTTAGCTAAATTAAGAAATGATTCAGCTAAATCCGCCCCGCTGAGATTAGCGCCGCTGAGGTCGGCTTCAATCAGGTCTGCATACCTGAGCATAGCGCCGCTGAGGTTAGTTTCTCGGAGATCCGTGCCTCTGAGGTTGGCTCCCCGGAGTTCCGCACCGCCGAGGTTGGTGCCTTTAAGTGCTTGTCCCCTGAGGTCGAGTCGGTGCAGAAAGTCACCAACGTTCATTTCCATGTCAAATTTACCCTCTCTATTCCGATACTTTTTTCCTAACCTTTGAAATCAAGTTAGATATTCTGAAAGTACCTTTGCTGAGTTCTGGTCAAAACCATTGTAATCATCAATAGCCACAACTGGCACATCTGGCGGATAGTGTTCGGGAATATCGTCAATTGCTACCCAAGGTGAGTTTTCGGCTTGATTTTGTCGAAGATACTCAAGAACTTCCTGGTGTCGTAAATATTTGTGTTGATGAATATTTTTGGGGTTGAGAAAAGGGGTGAATCCGATAATACGGATAGCGATATCTGGTGAAAATAATGCCTGGATTACCTCGAAGGGGAATATTTCACGCCAGGAAGATGAAATTAGTACTCGCGCATCAGGATAGGAACGAAGGACCTTTTCAAAGTGATTAAGGCAATCTGAATTAAATTTCATTATATCTGTTTGCAAGCTCGATGTTTCATGCCTTCTGTCAGGAATAAGTACACCATCAATGTCTAAAAAAATTAACATTAACTAAAATTCCTAGTGAATAATTTAATGACTATTAATACTGCTTAATATAAATGTGCATCTACGATGCTCTCTCAATTGTTCGCTACATCGACTTGTTAGACTGAAATCAACATTGTTATTCACTGTTTTTATTGGTGGCTGCTTTCTGATGAAAGGAAGATGCTGGTATCAACAAGTATTGTTCTTAAATCCACAGTTTTTCTTAGCTTCGGCCTTCCCCCCTGCTGGGGTAGGGGGGGTTGGCTTCTACCTTCTGCCTTCAGGGAAGAGGAGCAAAACTGTAGATTTTTTGAGGTTCGAGCCGATCGCAAATTCCGGTTAATTCCGACAAAGGGAATGTCTCGCGATCGAGCTGAACTTGCAGGGTTTTGAGCGGGTCTCCACCGGAGGAAACCATGAATTCTAATGTTTGCAAATTCGGCTCAGTGCTGATTTCACCCAAAATTTTGCCGATCGCCTTGACGTAAGGATGGTTTACATCCGAGTACCAGTCGGGGGCTGCGAGTCCGGCTTGATCGAAGCCGAGGTGAACGATGAGGGAGCCTTCTCCGAAAAGGGCTATTCCCACCGGCCGCGCTTCTTCTTGCAACAGCAAATGCTGGCTAGCCGCCAAATGCCGCAGCTTTTCGAGGTGTTCGTACCGATTTTGAATGGCAGAATCTTCCTCTTTTCCTTCTGCTTTCTGGCTTCTAGCTTCTTCCTTCGTTTCGTTCCACTGAATCGCCACTGTTACTAAATAAGTTTGCAGTAGCATATGACCGAGTTTTTCGGCTTTTGTTGCCAGATAGATCGAGTTGTAATCTGTGGCTTCAATTAGTAAAGGGACGCGATCGGCTACTTCAATTCCGTAACCTTTCAAACCCGCAATTTTGCGCGGGTTGTTGGTAATCAACCGAATTTTTTTTACTCCCAAATCGTTGAGCATTTGTGCTCCGACGCCGTAGTTCCGCAAGTCGGCGGGAAAGCCCAACCGTTCGTTGGCTTCTACGGTATCGAATCCCAAATCTTGCAGCGAGTAAGCTTTTAGTTTATTTACCAATCCAATCCCCCGACCTTCTTGGCGCAAGTAAACAATGACGCCAGAACCGACATTTTCGATCATTTTCAGTGCCGCTTGCAGTTGCATCCGGCAGTCGCAGCGCAGAGAACCCAAAGCATCGCCGGTCAGGCATTCGGAATGCACCCGCACCATCACGGGTTTGTCTTTAAATTCTGCCGGGTCGCCCTTGACAACGGCGACGTGTTCTGAATTGTCTTGAGTGTCGCGGTAGGCGTAAATCATAAACTCGCCGAATTGAGTGGGCAATTTGGCGACTGTTTCGCGGCGGACGAATCGATCGTGCTTCAGTCGGTAGCTAATTAAGTCAGCAATACTGATTATTTTGAGGTTGTGGGTTTTGGCGTACTCGATTAATTCGGGCAACCTCGCCATCGAACCGTCGGGGTTTTGAATTTCGCAGATCACGCCGCTGGGATACAGGCCAGCGAGTCTGGCGAGGTCAACCGAGGCCTCGGTGTGACCGGCGCGTTTGAGGACGCCACCATCGATCGCCCGCAGGGGAAAAATGTGACCGGGACGGCGCAAGTCTTGAGGTTTGGTGTCCGGGTGGATGGCGACTTGGATGGTGCGCGCCCGGTCTTCGGCCGAGATGCCGGTACTGACACCGTTGACTGCATCGATGCTGACGGTGAAGGCAGTTTGGTTGTTGTCAGTGTTTTTGCTGACCATCAGGGGCAATTCCAGGCGATCGAGCCTTTCGCCACTCAATGCTAGACAAATCAAACCCCGCGCGTTCACGGCCATGAAATTGATGTTGTCGGGGGTGGCGAATTGGGCGGCACAAATCACGTCGCCTTCGTTTTCGCGATTTTCGTCATCGACTACTACCACCATGCGACCTGCTTTGAGGTCTACCAGGGCGCTGTCAATTGAGTCAAATTGAAAGGATTGAGTTGAGGTGTTGTTATTTGGCACTGAGGAGTTCAAGCTATAAACTGTATTGTTATGGAAATAGAATGTATTTGTGATTGTAACCTTTTGTTTCCGACAGGGCGATTCCCCAGTCCAGATGAGTTTGACAATATTTCTAAACTCACTTACTATAATTATTGCATCTTGTCAACAAAATTTCTCCCCAATATTTCATGAGCTTGACTGAGATCGCGAATATTTTAGGTAAACCGTACTTCCAAGCTCCTAATTGCGTAATTTATAACATGGATTGTTTGGAAGCATTGAAGCTGCTGCCGGATCAATTTGTAGATTTAACCGTTACCAGCCCGCCTTATAACATCGGCAAAGAGTACGAAAAATCCTTGGTGTTAGATGAGTATTTAAACTGGTGCGAGCAGTGGATAGCGGAGGTTTACCGGGTAACGCTCGATCGAGGAGCATTTTGGCTGAATTTAGGTTATTTGTCAATTCGCGATCGGGCAAAAGCAATTCCGATTTCCTATCTGCTTTGGGACAAAGTGCCTTTTTATCTAATTCAAGAAGTTGTCTGGAACTACGGCGCGGGAGTTGCGGGCAGCAAGTTCTTTTCACCCCGCAATGAAAAGTTTCTCTGGTATGTGAAAAATCAAGATAAGTATACTTTTAATTTAGATGAAGTGCGCGATCCAAATGTGAAATACCCGAATCAGAAAAAGAACGGCAAGATTAAAGTAAATTTAAAAGGCAAAAATCCGACGGATGTTTGGCAATTCCCAAAAGTTACGTCGGGGAAAAACCGAGCTTCAAAAGAACGCACGCCTCACCCCGCTCAATTTCCTGTTGCTGTTGTCGATCGCATCATCAAGTCGGCATCGAATTTAAACGAAATTGTTTTAGATCCGTTTATGGGTTCCGGGACTACAGCAATTGTGGCTCTGGGTTTGCAGCGTCAAGTTATTGGATTTGAAATTAGGGCTGATTACTGTGAGATTGTGGCTAGTAGAATAGATGGTTTTTTGAGGGACAAGGAACTCACAGAAGCAGAGTTATCTTTATTCTAAAGTTGGTAATTGCAGCAACTTAATTTAAATTGTTCCAGAGTGGGCGAGCGGTCTCAAGCGATCGGCGCTTAAGATCGCACTGCCCAGAACGATCGGCGCAATGGGACAATATTGATATCCCGTCAAATTATCCCAACCATGAATAATTGGCCGAAATTCCTCCCCGATCCTACATCGTGCGCCAGAGGGTTTGCCTTAAGCATTAGCTTTTGGCTGATTCTTTCAGTGCTGCTGCCCAACGCTTACTACTCCTCCGACGGATTTAGCAGCTCTGACTGGGAATCCCCGATTGTAGTTGCTTGGTTGTGCCAAATCTTGTTATTTGCTTTCTATCACTGGGGGTTAACCAAGTTTGCAGAGTGGGTGGAAATTCGCCGACACAATCAGCAACCGCCGACTGTATCGGCTTGGCAGCACTGGAGGGAAGGCGTTATTGCATTTCTCACGCTGCCAGCAGCAATCGTGATGGGAATTCCGGTGATCGCAATTTTTATGCTGCCGCTCAGAAGCTCTTCAGGCGCGCTCGTTGCTTTAATTCTAGGAACTGCGATCGCCTCTGCTTACCTGTATCACTTCCGCTTTGCAAAGCTGCTTAAAAATATTCTTAAATTCTTATGGATTTTCTATGCAGAGCTTCTAAAGATACTGGAACTTTTGTTAGTTCCAGTATTAACTGGTACTCCGTTTTTTCTGCTAACTGTTGCGACGGCCAAAATCGTGCCAAAACAGCTACTACCGCTGACAACCTTTCTGTTAGTTATTTGCGTACTGCTGAGCGGAATAGTGGGATATGCAGCTTTGCAGTATTGGTCAGCGCATCTAGTTAATTGGGCCGCGACGTGGTGGCCCGCTGACTCTCCGGGTTACAGTCGCCTTCAAGCCCGAAAAGCCTGGAAACACAACAGGACAGCAACCAGCCAATCTTTTGTTCGGCACACAACCAGTTGGCACTTAGCGGCTAACGATACTACCAACCTAATTTACCTAAACCTCATAGCGAGCGTACTCGGTGCGATCGGCTTTCTGCTGTTTGGAAAGTCTTCAGAATGGTCAGAAACACAAGAAGAGATTGTAGGATCTGCCGTAGCAGTAGTGTGGGTGGCGGTGTGGCATTTCTGGGGGTGGCCTCGCGAAGTAGAAATTGCTAGAGGTAAGTCGGAGGCTAATAAAAGTCAGAGTTCAGCTAAGAAAAAGCGATCGCCCAATTCTAACTCACCGCCTCCGAATCCGGTAGAACAAGACCTAAATCAGCTCAAAGCCACAACAGGAATGAATCGGATGAAGCCTGTGAGACGATCGACCCCGGCAACTCCTGAAGTTCCTCAATGGTACGTGTTTCGCAGCGGAGAAGCTAAGGGGCCCTATACCAAATTGCAATTATGGGAGGTTCAGGAAATCACAGCCCGAACCAAAGTGCGGCGCGGGGAAGCCGAGTGGCAGCGCGCCGGTGAAATTCCAGAACTAGCGTCGTACCTCACTCAAAAATAAGACAGTTAAATAATTCACTCTAAAAACTATTCTCGGCGGGGTTGAACGCTTCTCCACAGCTTCAAATATTCAGGTCGAATAGATTCATCAATCTCCTCACCTAAACTTTCAGGCAAATCGAGTTAGATAATGGACTGCATTGCCCGCACTTCCCCTAAAAAAAAGCCCTCAACATTGTGAGGGCTTTGCGATGCCAAGACGGAGACTTGAACTCCGGACACGTGGATTTTCAGTCCACTGCTCTACCAACTGAGCTATCTCGGCTTGTTTTTTTACGCTTAACCACCTTAGCAGACACATAGGGAATTTAGCAAGGGGTTTTGTAAATTAATTTTTCGATCGCGCGAGAACCCCCCGCCTGTAAGCTAAAAGCTGCAACTTAAAACCCAAAATCGCAATGGCACAGCAACATCGGGACAGCGGGAGTAAGAGTCTGCTTGTCTTGGGCATAATTTGGCTGCTGGGGGCAATTAGCGATCGCCTCTGGTTTGCCCTCGATCGATCTGTCCCCGCGTGGGATCAGGCAGAATACCTGACTAGCACCCTGAATTACTTGCAGGTGTTGCAGCATCCTCAGTGGTTTTCCGGGGAGTGGTGGACAAACTTCTGGCTGCTTTCGACGAAAATTCCGCCCTTGGTGTACATCTTGACGGTTCCGTTTCTTCAGGTGTTCGGTACTGGGGGCGATCGGGCAACCCTCGTTCATTTATTATTTAGTGCAATTCTCCTCGCCTCAGTCTACAGTCTGGGCGTCCAACTGTTTAACAGGCAAGTCGGTTTGTGGGCCGCTGCAATTTGCGTTTTGTTGCCGGGACTTTATCGGTTCCGCTTGCAATTTTTGCTCGACTATCCCCTCACTGCTGCGATTACTTTGGCTTTCTATTGTCTGACAATGTGGAAGGCTTCTGAAGGAAGAAGGGAGAAGGAAGAAGGAAGAAGGAAGAAGGAAGAAGGAAGAAGGAAGAAGGAAGAAGGAAGAGAAATCAAGGAAGATTTTCCCCATTCTCCGGATCTCCCCCTCTCCCCCTCCCCCAATCTCCCCCTCTCCCCCTCCAACACTTCCTCACTCTCCGCGTCATCTTTCTTTTGGGCGATCGCCTTTGGAATTTCTCTCGGCTTATCAATATTAGTTAAACACACTACCGTATTATTTCTATTTACCCCGATTGTCTGGTTGGCTGTTGGTGCTGTGCGGCAAAAAGCTTGGGGAAGATTAGGTCAATTAACTGGTGCTTTGTTGCTGTCGGCGGCGGTGTTTGGCCCGTGGGCGAAAACCAATTGGCTGTTAATTTTGACCGGGGGAAAACGGGCAACGGTGGATTCTGCGATCGCCGAAGGAGATCCGGCTCTCAATACGATCGACGCTTGGATTTACTACGGTAAGCACTTACCCGAACAGGTTTCTTGGCCTCTGTTACTTATTCCCTTAGTAGGATTGATACTTTATTGGCGTCGCAGGCAAGATAGTTCGTCACTCTTGCATCTCAACTCCTGTCGCTGGCTGGCTGTTTTCTGGGGAGGAGCTTATTTAATTAATTCTCTAAATATCAACAAAGACGACCGATATGTGATACCTTATTTGCCAGTTTTATCTATTTTCTTAGCCTACTGTTTAACGCTGTGGCCTTCTCGGTGGGGACGACAAATTCACTGGGGTACAATTGGCTTGGCAATTCTGGCGATGCTGTTCCATATATGGCCGCTGGGAGGTGCTGTGGGAAATAGCTTAGTCCAAATTATCAGTCCCGGAAATTCTAACTATCCTTACTTGGGGAAAGAGTGGCCGCACCGAGAGGTAATTGCCGAAATAATTGATAGGGAACCTTATTTACAATCTACTTTAGGCGTCTTGCCTTCGACGCCGGAAATTAATCAGCATAATTTGAATTTTTACGGTGCTTTGGCTAATTTTCAGGTTTACGGGCGGCAGGTGGGAACGAATTTAAAAGAAGTGCCGCAAGACGTGCGATCGCTATCTTGGTTTGTAACTAAAAGTGGGCCGCAAGGTTCTATTCGCGAAGGTATTAAAAAAGCTCAAAATGCAGCGGTGACTGCAATTGAAAAAGGTGATAACTTTGAGTTAGATAAAACTTGGGTTTTGCCAGATTATACTAATTTAAGTCTTTATCGCAAGCGAGTGCAGCCTGTCGAAATACAGCCGTTGAATGAAGGGCGCTCGCAAGTAGAATTAGAGCAAGTTACTGTTGCTGCAAAAGCAGTTCCCGGCGTCGCGCTGCCGGTTACTTATACTTGGTCTGGGCCTTGGCAGCAGTTACAGTCTGGTTTAGTGTTGGTAACGTGGCAAAATCAGCAGTCTGGCGATATTCCACCGGGAAAGACTTTCAGGATTTTACACGATCGCGCGATCGCCCAGGCGACCTTGCATCCGGGGATGCTGGAAGCGGATAAATTTGCTGTGGGGTTTCGAGTTGTCGATCGCACGGCGATGCTTCCTCCTGCTAATATTGCACCGGGAACTTACAATCTGCAAGCTACTTATCTCAATCGGAAAACTGGCGAAACTTATCCGATTAATGTGCCGGCAATTAGTGTTAAGATCGAGGCAGAGCCTCTGGATATGCGTTCTGAGGCAGAGCCTGGAAACGAGGATAATACTGATAAGCCTGAGTTAGATTTGGTGACTCAATTGCGGGCGATGGCGGTTAATTTACCCAAAGGATTGCCCGGTTTAGAACCCGTGTTCGACCAGATTGGGCGCATCAATCAGTACGATCCAATTCAAGATTATACCGTGCAAGCGGAACAAGCGTTAGAATATCGGTTGCAGCAGGAACCAAATAATCTAGAATTGGCTTATGCTTTGGCATTTTCTAGAGTATTGCAGCAGAATGTCGAAAGTGCGATCGCCGCCTTAGAAAAAGTCACTCAACTCGACTCAAAAAACCCTTACGCTTACGCCTATCTCGCTTTCGTACACCTGTACGGCTGGCATCCCAAAGCCGCTCAAACAGCATTAAAACCTGCTCTCGCTCTCAACTCCAATCTACCGGAAATTAGAGTTTTAAACGGTGTAGCTGCTCTGATGCAAGGTAATCTCATTCAAGCATGGCAAGATTTGCAATTCTTAAAAAAGTTGAAAGTTTAACAATCCCTTTTATTGTGGCACAGGCGTCCCGCCTGTGCTTGCGAAGCGGTAAAAAACAGAAAACCAATGAACCAACTCAGAATTGTTTCTCTAATTCCCAGTGCCACCGAAATTGTAGCACTTTTAGGATTAACCGATGCAATTGTGGGTCGTTCCCACGAATGCGATTATCCCCCAGAAATCCAAAATTTACCTGTTTGCACTCAGCCTAAATTCAATCCCGAAGGAACTAGCAGCGAAATTCACAACCGCGTGACAGAATTGTTGCAAAATGCGCTGAGTGTCTATAAAGTAGAAATAGAGACTTTGGAAAAATTGCAGCCGACTCACATTATTACTCAAGCTCAATGTGAAGTCTGCGCTTGTTCTCTAACAGAGGTTGAACAAGCGGTAAGCACTCTGGTAAATAGCAAGCCGGAAATTATTTCTTTGCAGCCGAATCTGCTAGCAGAAATCTGGACGGATATTGAGCGAGTTGCTGATGTTTTGGGCGTAGATGGCAAAAGTGCGATCGACCTTTTGCAATCCCGCATCAATGCTATTACCTCCCAAACACAAGCATCCTCTATTATTACCACAAAACAGAGACTTCCCAAAGTAGCTTGCATCGAGTGGATTGAGCCTTTGATGGCTGCGGGTAACTGGATTCCCGAATTAGTGGCAATGGCGGGAGGCAATTCGCTATTTGGAATTGTCGGCGAACATTCCCCTTGGTTAAAATGGGAATCGCTAGTAGAAGCTAATCCCGATGTAATTATTTTCATGCCTTGCGGCTTTGATTTAAGCCGCACTCGCAGCGAAGCAATGCAGATAACTAAAAAGCCAGAATGGCATAATTTGCACTCAGTAAAAACGGGGCAAGTTTACATAACTGACGCCAATTCTTACTTTAATCGACCGGGGCCGAGATTGGTTGATTCGTTAGAAATTTTAGCAGAAATTCTCCATCCCGAAATCTTCAATTTTGGCTATCGGGGTAAGGGTTGGCAGCCATTTGTGCCAGTCCCGGCAGCTAGCTAAAACTTTATCTATATTAATTCAGAATTGCCGGCAATAAAAATAAGGACACAACATTGTTGTGTCCTTACTTCGCCTTCATTTAACCGAATCTGAAATCAATGAATGCAAAAAACGCTAGTCCTACTTTGTTGCATCAGGGGGCATCAACACCTTATCAATTACGTGAATAACGCCGTTGCTAGCTTTGATATCAGCTTTCACAACATTAGCGCCGCTGACAGTAACTTTGCCTGCGCTAACAGCCACGTTTAGCGAGCTGCCTTCCACACTTTTCACATCGCCGGATTTCAGGCTAGTAGATAAAACCGAACCAGGAACAACGTGGTAAGTTAAAATCTTAGTAAGTTTGGCTTTGTTGGCCGGTTTGAGCAAATCATCCACAGTTCCTTTTGGCAAAGCAGCAAAAGCCGCGTCAGTCGGAGCAAAAACAGTGAAAGGGCCTTTTCCTTGTAAAGTTGTCACCAAACCAGCAGCTCCCAAAGCCTTTGTCAGCGTCTTGAATTGAGCGTCGCCAGATGCAATAGCAACAATATCCTTAGCAGCGGAAGTTGATGCCGGTGAAGCGGAAGTTGGTGCTGGTGAAGCAGCGGTCTTCACTTTTCCTGGAACTTGTTGACTTTGAGTTGCATTAGCAACATTGGTGTTGGAGGTGATGTGAGCCCAAGCCGGGAAACCAATCAACGCGCTAGCGCCGATTACTCCTGCGAAACCTGTGAGTTGTTTCATCCAGCTAAGTAAATTTTGATTTTTCATTGCGCTTGCATTTCCTTATGAGATAAAACAGTGAACATGAATTGTTATGTTAGCCAAATCTCGACAAAAGGCAAGGTTGCCAGAGGCTAAGATAGCAAGAAAATTCTCTTGCATCCCCGATCGACCAAAACTCCCTTACTATAACGCAAGCTGAGCAATCGGGCATCAACCGCTAAATCTGTAACTCAAAACCTCAATCACCGAACCAGTTTGAGGTAAGTCACCAGCTTTGATCGAAATCGTGTCATTATTCAATCGGCGCACCGGCGTACCATCCATCAGCGCCAAGAATTCATCTAGCGGCACCAAATCGCACGCAGCAGCATCGGCGGCTTGGGTTTTGAAATGTGTCGGAATCACCATCTTCGGTTTGAGAAGCTGCAAAGTTTGCTTCGCTTCCGCCGGAGTGTAAGCTTTCGGCCCGCCGCCCACGGGAATCAGCACTACATCGGGCCGCCCGATCAAGATTTGTTCTTCAATGCCGATCGGGCCAGCAACTCCGCCCAAGTGTAAAATCTTAACGCCCGCTTGCTGCCACAGCCAAGCCACATTGACCCCAAATCGCCTTCCTCCCTCACGGTCTTTTTCCGTCCTAATCCCTTGAATCCGCAGCCCGTTGGACTGATAAGCCCCTGGCTCGTACAAAAGGCCCGGATTGCCCGAAAATCCGTCGATCGCCCCTTCATCGAGCAACCGACTGCTAATCAGAATCAAATCTGTTGGCACTTTAGGAGAGCGATAGCCTGCGGTACAGCCCAGGGGGCGAAAAGGATTCACCAGCACCCTCGCACCGCCTCCGGCGAACAAGAAGCAAGTGTGGCCCAACCACTGAACCGACAAAGAATCAGCAGTTTGAGCTTGATAGGTTTCCCATCCAGATGGTAAACCAGTGAAGAAAGCTGCTAGCAAACCCGTCTGTGCGTAACGTATTAATTGTCGCCGTTTCATCTTGTGGTTGGGGTTGTCGGGTGTTGGTCGTTTGTTGTTATACCACAAAACACAGTCAGTCGATTTTAGATTTTAGATTTTAGATTTTAGATTTACTCCACAGATGAATCTGGGATATGGAACTTTCGTCTAAAATTTGGGGTTCACCACGACCATTTTTGGGGCTTGTATCCTTTTGTGGGCGGTTGAGATGCGAAACTCTGCACCCTAGTTTTACCGTAAAGTTCGCAGTGCCACCCTAAAGATTTAGATAATTTGAACAGTCAGGTGTGGATTTCGCACCCGAAAGATTCAGACAAAAACTCAAAATTCCCAACCCAACTAAAGCCGTGCCAAAAAATTTCGTAATAATTGCTTTCCCGCAGTCGTCAAAATACTTTCCGGGTGAAACTGCACACCTTCAATGTGCGGATATTCCCGATGCCGCACACCCATAATAGTTCCGTCTTCAACCCAAGCCGTAATTTCTAACACTTCGGGAAAACTCTGCTTTTCAATTACCAAACTGTGATAGCGAGTGGCAATCATCGGCGATTCGACGCCCTGAAACACTCCGACTCCTGCGTGTTCTACCTGAGAAGTTTTGCCGTGCATTAACACGGGTGCAGAAACAATTTTTCCCCCGAATACTTGACCGATACTTTGATGTCCAAGACACACTCCTAAAATGGGTAGAGTC
Source organism: Microcoleus sp. S13C4 (assembly GCF_036700865.1). Taxonomy (NCBI): domain Bacteria; kingdom Bacillati; phylum Cyanobacteriota; class Cyanophyceae; order Oscillatoriales; family Microcoleaceae; genus Microcoleus; species Microcoleus sp. S13C4. Next base: position 91,926 of record NZ_JAUBPS010000005.1, on the reverse strand, counting down.
GGCCCCAATTCTTTGATTAATTCCAAAGAAATTCCCGCATCTTCCGGCCGCCCCGGGCCAGGAGAAATCACCACTGCTGCCGGCTGCAATTGGCGAATTTCTGCTAAGGAGATTTGGTCGTTGCGGTAGACTTGCACTTCGCTTGCTACCGGTAACTCAGCACCGAGTTCTCCTAGATACTGTACCAAATTGTATGTAAAACTGTCGTAGTTATCGATGACTATAATCACGGGTTAAGTTAGATTTTAGGTTTTAGATTTTAGATTTTAGGTTAACTCGCTCCCTGAAAGCAAGGGTTTCAAGATTTTAGATAGATGCCGAAGATAAAAATAGCTGCAATATAGACGAATAAAACGAAAAATCTCAAATTGGTCATCTAAAACCTAAAATTTTCTGGATCCAATAAGTTACTAACGGGCGATCGCAATTTGAACCACTGCCCACAAGGGAGGGAGCAGAAGTGCAGTACCCACGATGATCGCAGCCATTGCCGATACCAAAACTGCTCCTGCAGCGCAGTCTTTGGCAATTCTGGCGAGTTCGTGGTAAGATTGCCCGACTGTCAAGTCTACCACCGATTCGATCGCCGTATTCAACAGTTCCATTGCTAAAACTATGCCAATGGTGACGCCGATCACAGATATTTCTACAGGTTTGAGTTGCAAAAATAGCCCGAGTCCGATCGCCAATGTTCCTATAACTGTGTGAATCCGAAAATTCCGCTGAGTTTCAAAAGCATAACTCAGACCCCCCCAAGCGTATCTAAAACTCGTAGCTAAGCTAGATGCGATTTTCCAGGACAGCTCTCGATTGTATTTCAAGGCTTTTTTAGGCTCGTGGACTGTCTGGCTAGAAGAGTCTTGAGGCATGGGCAGAAACTGTGCGATTTGTGAGGAAATTGAGGGTCTATCTAGTGTCATAAAGAACCAACTTTAATTTACAGAGATGAATGAAAGCTAAACTTTTCAAATTTACTTCATCAAGTCTAGGTAACTTTTCTAAGTTTTTACTAAAGTTTTGGTTTAATTTCAGAAAGTTATGTTGGGCTTGACATGATTTGTTAAATCACCATCAACTTCAGTTATGCTGTTTGGATCGTAAGACCGATCGCCCGCAGCAATGTTTCTTGTTGATCGAGCATTTGAGTCAGACTTTCTTCATCCGGGTGATCCCAGCCCAAAAGATGCAGAAAACCGTGGGCTGCGAGCCAAGCTAGTTCGGTCTTCAGGGGATGTCCTTGCTGCTGGGCTTGTCGGTTAGCTGTATCGATCGAGATGACGATATCACCCAAGTATAGGGGTTCAGATGACTGCATTTCCTCTAGCTGAGGACAGTCTACCTCTAAAGCTGCGAAAGCTAGTACATCCGTTGGTCGATCGAGCTGGCGGTACTGGAGGTTGAGGGCTTGCATCTCGGCATCGGCGGTTAAACGCAGACTGACTTCGTAGCCCGGGGCCACTGGCACATACTCTTCCTGGTTTTCCAGCCAAACGCTAAACCAATTTTCCCAGGTGTCGGCTGCAATCTCCCCGCTGGCTGCACTCTCAGGGAGGTTGGAAGCGTCGGCTGACTGCTGGGCGAGCCCGTAACAGTCCTCGACGTTCACCTCAATTAACATTTTTTTGCTCTCCTGTCAAGGGATATATTCAATTTTTTTACAAATTCCAATGGCGCGATCGAACGGCAGGGGATTTTGCTGTTGCTGGAAAGATACAGTAATCTGTTAGAGATTGCAACACGCAGGCAGAACAATCAGCTTAACTCCCGATTAAGAAATATCAAAAACATCAGCAGCAATTAGAGGCTGATTGTTGGAATCCTCGATTAAGAATTGAAATAGCGATCGAGAAATGCCAAACCGACGAGTACGCCTAAAAGTCCGGCGGCTGTCAAAGCAAAATGAAACAGAGAAGTCGCCCGCTTGCGAACCATGTTCCGCATCGCCAGCTTGACATAACTCGGTGGAGGTGCAGTGTTTGTCGGCGCTGTCGGGGTTTCGGCGGCGGACTCTTCGGAGGCGGGAATTGCTGAGGGAGGTTGACTCATAGTCGTTAGTTTAGAAGGTTAACAGAGGGGCTGCTGAGGACAGGCTCGTCCCGATGTTAACAAATATGTAACGTTTTGTGTAGGTGTTTTGAGCTTTTCGATCGCCCCGGGCCGATTAAAGGGGGATTATACCAACAGATTAATGTGCGATCGGGCTGATTATCAATTCGATATTTTCTTTTCATCTTCAGATACACAAGAATAAATTAAATTCCTGATCCGTGTTCCTGTGCGCTTTAACAAAAAATTTTAAATTGTCAAGTCGCACAATCAAGCGACACTCATTTGAGTTAACTCAAATGAGTGTCACCAGAAAAAGCGACTGTTAACCAACCTCGACGGGCAGTTATTCATAGATATAGCCAAGGAAAAACAGAAACAAAATTTTCCGGCTAAATAACCCAAGCTAAAAGTTAAATTACTCGGACACAAACATGGAAGTTTCCACCTTTGAAATCCTCACCGCACCGATCGCACCTGTGATGGGCATCCCTCCACAACTCATCCCAGTGGCTCGTCGAATCGTTCAGGGATACTTTCTCACCATCTCCAATCTCGAAGCGATCGACTTGCGATATCGGATTGAGTTTACCGTCAGCTTACCCGTACCGGCAGATCCTAATAAAATCTTGCTCAACAACGCTTTCTTAGTTGTTGACGTTGAAGGCACTAACACCCCTATCGCTCTGACTCAGCAGCCAGGGAAACCGAACGTATATCGCGGATTTTTCACCATACCCGCTCACAAAACTGCATCTGTTGAATTGTTGCCAATTCTGCCAAAAACTCTGACTCCCGGTTTGTTGGAAGTACGCGGCTATGTCTCGCTATTTGTGCCAGCGCGCTCCATCTTTCCAAAGCCTACACCCCAAAGCAAGAAACCAGTCAAGGTGTTATTGAATCCCGAAATTCGCGGTACTTTCTTGCCAAACGATTTCCCATCAGACACTCCCACTTTACCAGACTTCGATCAAATTAATTACACTTTAGCGATCGCCAGTGGAAAAGGCTTGAACGAGATTACGCCTGAACCAGGTAAACCAATTATCATCGATTTACCAATTGTCACCCCAATTTTGGAAGAGTTACGCAACGGTAATTTGGACTTGGCTACTTTGGAAGCAGACAATTCAGAAAAAGCTCAACTGCTAGTGCAACTGCTGGCCCAACTCGATGCCAATGAGGTCAATTTGAAAGAGCTAAATACAGTGATGGATAAATTCGATATTCCTGTCAGAATGTCTCGCGGCTAGAACTGTTAAATGGTAAGTAACTGTAGGGTGGGCATTGCCCACCTTACGTTTGATTACGTTTAATTAAGCCTACTTATACACTCACTGAGCTTTATTCAAATGTCGAACTCATTTAAATTTCAGCCTGTTTCTTTTAGTTGGGTGGCTGTTCATCCGCAGCCCAAAGGTGTTGTCCAATTTATTGGTGGAACTTTTTTCGGTAGTTTGCCAACTATATTTTACCGATATTTTTTACAGCAGTTGTTTGAAGAAGGTTATACCGTAGTTGCTCTGCCATTTAGTTTTACTTTTCGTCACTGGCCGATCGCTATTGGGTTATTAAAAGAACAGGAGATCCTGAGAACAGAACTGACCGAGATTGCTCAAAGATTAGGGTATGAAAGCGAAATTTATCAAGAACCATCGAGTTATTTTTGGGTTGGTCACAGTCTGGGATGCAAGTATATTGCTCTTTTAGAATTTTTAAGCGACGATCGGTATCCAAATATTGTGGAGAAATTCTGCGATCGCCCTGACTACGAACGGATTCAAAGGTTAATCGAAAACCTGGGCATCGACCGACCTTCAATTAAAGGCCAGCCGTCCTTATTAATTGCTCCTGATATCAGCAATACAGAGAGCGCTATTCCAGTGCGATCGCTAGCAAAACTGTTAGACAAATTCCGCTTAGGAGTGCTACCAACCAGAGAACAAACTCAATGCTTTATTGCTAATAGTTCTCTGTTTAATTTGACTGCAATAATTTCTTTCGACCGAGATGATATTGCTGGTTCTACCAATGATATCAACAAAAGTCCAGAACAACAAAAAAACAGCGATGTACTTTGGCTCATACAACAGCTAAGTAATAGAAAATTGCCTTTATTAAGCCAGGAAATAGAAGGCAAACATTTAGAGCCGATTGGTATCAAAATAGGTAATTATATTGTTGACCTCAATCCTTGGGATAAATTCATCAAACCCCTGAAAAGCCGATTTCTTGAATATTGGTCTGTTCATTTTTTGGAGGCTTTGAAAAAGCGGTTAGGCACTTAACATTGTATAAACTGCCAACTCACCCTCAATTTCCTGCCATCTGCTGAACCCTAGCAATAATTTCCCTCACTTTGTCCGCCTCGGGCGATCGCAAATGCTGCAAAATGTCCAAAGATTCGTGTAAATAATTCAAGGCTTTGTCAAAATCTCCCTTCTTATCTGCTAGCAACTGTCCTAACATTGCGAAAGTAGCAGCTTTTACTCGAACATCGCCAATCTTTTCCTTAATTTCGAGAGTTCTTGATAAAATGCGATCGCCTTTGCTACTTCCCCTTGCTTGGTATAAATTATTGCTAGTAGCTGCAAAGTAGCAGCTTTCCCTTGAAGATTGCCAATCTTTTCATCAAGTTCGAGAGATTCT
>NZ_JAUBPS010000005.1:0-87131 GCF_036700865.1 Microcoleus sp. S13C4 | reverse complement strand
TCATAAAGTGCGAGCGCCTTTGCTACTTCCCCTTGCTTGGCATAAATTGGTGCTAGTTGGTGCAAAGTAGCAGCTTTCCCTTGAACATCGCCAATCTTTTCATCAAGTTCGAGAGATTCTTCATAAAGTGCGAGCGCCTTTGCTACTTCCCCTTGCTTGGCATAAATTGGTGCTAGTTGGTGCAAAGTAGCAGCTTTGCCTCGAACATCGCCAATCTTTTCCTTAAGTTCGAGAGATTTTTCATAAAGTGTGATGGCCTTGGCTACTTCCCCTTGATTCGCATAAATTATGGCTAGATTGTGCAAAGTAGCAGCTTTCCCTTGAAGATGGCTAATCTTTTCCGTAAGTTCGAGAGATTGTTCATAAAATGTGATCGCCTTGGCTACTTCCCCTTGATTGGCATAAATTCCTGCTAGACAGTGCAAAGTAGCAGGTTTCCCTTGAACATCGCCAATCTTTTCGGCAAGGTCCAAAGATTGTTCACACAATGCGATAGCCTTGGCTACTTCCCCTTGATTGGCATAAATTACTGCTAGTTGGTGCCAAGTAGCAGCTTTCCCTTGAAGATTGCCAATCTTTTCGCTAAGTTCGAGAGATTGTTCATAAAATGCGATAGCCTTGGCTAATTCCCCTTGAGTCCCATAAATTTCTGCTAGATTGTGAAGAATGGCTGCTTTTGCTATTTCGTCGGCAGGCGGACACTCATCTAGTGCTTGTTGGCCATACTTTTTTGCTGCATCATGTTCACCCAATTGGGCTTGAGAAACAGCCAAACTGTTGAAAATGCGATAATGTGGAAAAACTGCTAAAGTCTCCTCACAAGTTTTCACAGCTTCCCGAAATCGACTTTGATTAGTCCACCGATATGTCAAAGCGTCTGCAATTTCTACCGAAATTTTTTCCACTTTTCCCAGCATTGCCAGCCGATGAATTTCTAACTGCTGTTCGTCGGTAGAAGATTGCGCTTCCTCCCACCAGAGACGATACAAAACCTCAGCCGCTTGTCGATGCAAACCTTCGCTATCCTCCGGCAAATTCAGCGACAAAATCCGGGGTACTCGCAGCGATGAATCTGGACTAACTTCTAACAAACCCAAGGCTATGGCGCGGTTGATATTTTTGTCAATATCGACAATACAGGTACACACTGCCGCGATCCCTTCCCTCGGTACCGGTAACTGATAAACTAATGCCAACTCCAGCATACTTGTCAGTTCAGGTGATAGCTGCTTCAACAATTCCTGATTCAAAATATCTTCGCGAAACTCCGCAGTTGTCTTCTCGATTTGTTCCAAAATCGCAGTTACATCCAGTTGTTCAGCTAGCAACACCAAATTCAACCGTTCCAACAACCGAGGATTTCCATCTGCCAAATTTTGTGCTTGCGATTTCAATTTTTCATCCACCTTAGATCCTGGCGCAAAAGCCTCAAGCTGACTGCATTTTTTCTGCAAATCTGCGCCTTTAAAACCATCCAAAGACTGCTTGTAGAAATCCCGCAACAGCCGCGAATCAAAATCGTAACGACAAGTGAGAATTAAACGGTGAGGCGCATTAGTTTCTTGAATTGCCCAAACCACAGCCTCTAAAATCCTTGCCATTTCCGGCAGTAACACATAATCGCCACTATTTGGTCGCGATTCTAAATTATTTTCAAAATCATCCAAAACTAACATAAACGGCTTCCCATGCCCGCCTGAACCCGTTTTATCCGAGGAATGTGCCATTTCTTCCAAAGCCAAAAATAGGTCGCGCAAGCGATATTTTAACTCCTCATCATCTAGCTGCAAAGCTTCTCGCTGCAACCTCAGTAACTTGTCGCCCAACTTACTCAGCAAACTCGCTTCATCAACTTTTCCAGACCAAACAATCTTGTCAAATTCCGTCAATCTGTCGCACAATCTAGAAGCCAAACTACTCTTACCCAAACCTCCCATACCGTAAATCAAAACACCCACTTGATCCGAGGGAATTTTTAATTCTTTCAAACAGTTTTGAATTTGCCGCCGCCGTCCCACAAAAGCTTCGCGAGTTGGGACTTTTACCTGCTGCCCCGCAGCATCCAAAAACTGCTCTGTAACCGTCGGTTTCGGTGCGCGTTTCCGCCCGCGAGTCCTCACAGTCGTAACCAAATTGATCGGCATATTTCCCGCTACATAAAGCCGCAACAAATGCCAATCTCGCGCCTTGTGAGCAATTAAAGCTTGATAAGTAGAAGCCAAAGCCTCCGTCAATTCGTAACCTGCCGCCAAACTCTTATATAGCGCTGCTGCGGCCGCCGTCGCATCCTCTTCTCTCACCTTTTTGCCCCAACCCAAAACAGCTTTAGCGCCGAAACTCAGCAACTCTTCAGCCAAGGAAGGAATCAACCCGGATTTGCCACGCTGTCCCGTCCGACAACCCGACATAAATAGTAGTTTAGGAAGACGAAATCTCAATGAATTAGCGATATCTTGACCGCTAGCTAGATAATTTTCACCAGTCTCTGTTTCGGTATAAAAACGCGGTTCCCCGCTATCATTAATAGTACCATGACCTGTCAAATGCAGAACATCAAAATATCCCTTGTCATGACTATCAATTAAATATCCCAATTCCGTCAAACAGCCACTTTCTTCAACTATTAGCGCTAAATCTTGCCTCGCATCCTTTGTTGCTTTCAGAATCAATCCTTCTTCCTTCTCAAAATCCAGCACATCTTCTACATCCAGCGGCGAAGCTGCCATAAATAAGAGATTCAGCGCTCTATTTTCCGGCGTGGCTTCATCAACTGACAACTTTTTAATGCTGTCCGAAGACATCCAGCGAACCGGCACAATCGGCTGGGGCTTTGCTACCAAAAAACTCTGGCCATCGTGCAGCACTTCCCAAGGCAAATGAGCGAGTCTTTCTGCCGTAGCGATGGCTAAAATAATGCTTTCTCTACCCAACTCTGCAATTTTCCGAGAAAACAGGCGTTCCGTGCCATCAAGCCAGTCAAATAAACGTTTTCCCGTCACAGGATAGCTTTCTGGTAGAGCCACATAATAGTCTTGTTCGGCAGATGTAATTAAATCGGCAATTTCTGTCAGACACAGCCGCCTCGATTCATAATGATTGGGATTGTCTAAAAAATAGCGAAATTCAACATAATTATCTTGAAGACTTTTGAGGTCGAGGTGTAGGATTTTCATATTTATAAGTCTTATTTTGAATAAGCTTAAAGGTAAATACCATTTTGTTTTTCTTGTTTGCGGGTATTTTCCACTTGGTTCGGATATCTCTCCCTCCCGATTACTAAAAATCGACCAAAGAAACCGGGTTTTTGAGCAAATCTGCCAGTTACAGCGAAGTATTTTCGGAAAAACCCGGTTTCTGACCACCCGTGGATAAATCCTAAATGGTTTATTCGTCCAGGATTTGTTTAATTTGCTCAATCGTCGCATTTTCCAACAGCAACCGCCGTCCGCGCCGACCAATAATCAAAACTTTCTCAATCTTTTTGCCAGACTTGCCTTTTTTATATTCTTGATACCACTTGCGAATTTGTTCTGCTATTGCTACAGTTCCGCCAACAATAGCCACAATAGCGCCAATGGTTGCTAAAAATGGCTCTTTCTCACCATCCCCGATTGTTTGCCAATTTCCCGACAAGCCAGAAATCGCAAACAGTTCCTCTGTAGCAGCAACTGCATCTTGTCCTTCGACGCTGATTTGAATATCTGCCATTACTTTTTATTGCCACTCTACGTCATCTAATTATATCTCAGCAATTTATATGCGGGCGATCGCCTTTAAACCTCCCTCTCTCATCCGATCGAGCCCCTCTCCTCCAACAAAACATCAGCCCAAACAGCTTAAGTTTGGGACAGCGGGGGAACTGGTGCGGCGGTGTAATCTATTCTAAAGTCCTTGGCTGCGCGATCGTAAACCCCATTTAATCACCCTTGTAAATCTACAATTGGTTCCGCATCGCCCGCCCGCAAAGGCAAGGGAGAGGATTGTGAAAATTAAATGCACAACAGCTTATCATTTACATTAATTGGGGAACGGGCGGGACGCCCATTAAGTTAATTGTGGAACGGGAGAGACGCCCATTAAGTGAATCGTGGAACGGGCGAGACGCCCGTTCTAAAATCTGCGATTAAAATCCCCTAAAAATCTCCGTAACTACTAATAGCGCCCTGCAACCTCCGAATCACTTCATCAACCGAAATCGCCCCCAACTCGCCAGAAGCCCGAGTCCGAATATTCACACTATTCGCCTCAACTTCCTTCGCACCCACAACACCCATCACCGGAATTTTATCCTTCTCAGCATTGCGAATTAACTTGCCCAAACGCTCGCTATTCTCATCAGCTTCAGCGCGCATTCCGAGCATTTTCATCTTCGCCGCCACTTCCTTGGCAAACGGCAAAAACTCAGCGCTGACAGGCAATAACCGCACTTGAATCGGCGCCAACCACAGCGGAAAATCGCCCGCATACTGCTCGATCAAAATCCCGATCAAGCGTTCCAAAGAACCGAAAGGAGCGCGGTGAATCATCACGGGGCGCTTGCGAGTACCGTCTTCAGCGACGTATTCCAAATCAAAACGTTCTGGCAAATTATAATCTACCTGAACAGTTCCTAATTGCCATTCTCTATCCAAGACATCTTGGAAAATGAAATCGAGTTTCGGCCCGTAAAAAGCCGCCTCCCCAATTCCCTCAAAATAATTCATTCCCAAAGTTTCCACCGCGCGGCGGATTGCACCTTGAGATTTTTCCCAAGCTTCATCGGAACCGATGTATTTCTCTAAATTGTTCGGGTCGCGGAAACTCAAACGCGCTTTAAAGTTTTTCAGTTGCAGACTCTTGAATACTGACAGAATCAAATCCACCACATTCAAGAATTCAGCATCCAACTGTTCCGGCGTGACAAATAAGTGGGAATCATCTACCGTAAAGCCGCGCACCCGCGTTAAACCGCCCAATTCTCCGGATTGTTCGTAGCGGTAAACCGTGCCGAATTCCGCTAAGCGCATCGGCAATTCTCGATAGGAACGTAATTCGCTTTTGTAAATTTGAATGTGAAAAGGGCAATTCATGGGTTTCATCACAAAACCCTGTTCGTTTGCTGCCGCTTCCTCATCCTCCGCCATCAGCGGAAACATATCTTCTTTGTATTTCTGCCAGTGACCGGAAATTTTGAACAAATCGACTCTGGCAATGTGCGGAGTCACTACTTGCAAATAACCGCGCTTGATTTGTTCTTGTTTCAAGTAATCTTCTAAAATACTTCTCAAAACAGTGCCTTTCGGTGTCCACAAAGGCAAACCGGGCCCAACTGCATCGGCAAAGATAAACAAGCCTAATTCTTTGCCTAATTTGCGGTGATCGCGCCTTAAGGCTTCTTCTTTGCGATGCTTGTATGCTGCTAATTGTTCGGGAGTTTCCCAAGCAGTGCCGTAAATGCGCTGTAACTGAGCTTTGGTTTCGTCGCCGCGCCAGTACGCGCCTGCTAGGCTTTCTAGCTCGATCGCCTTTGGATTCAACTCACTGGTATTATCCAAGTGAGGCCCGGCACACAAATCCCACCATTCCTCACCCACATGGTAAAGAGTAATTGGTTCGATCAAACCTTCTAAAATTTCTAATTTGTAAGGTTCGTTAATCTCCTTAATTCTGCGTTCCGCTTCCTCGCGGCTGACTTCTTCTCGAATTACAGGCAATTTACGGTTGATGATTTTGATCATCTCTTTTTTAATGGCTTTTAAATCCTGTTCCGTAAAAGGTTCGGGAGTGTCAAAGTCATAATAGAAACCGTTTTCAATCCAAGGGCCAATGGTCACTTGCGCCTTGGGAAATAACTTCTGCACCGCCATCGCCATAACGTGGGAGGTGGTGTGGCGAATTTTTTTTAGTGACTCCGACTCACTCGTGCGGGGCAAGTCAATCTTAACGGACTCTTCTGGAGGGGACATGGATTCTGAGCTAGACATCGGCTGAATTAGCAATTAATTTAGTTGCAGTTGCTTCTATCTTACTCAGAATGGGACAGTAAGCGCCGACTTCCGGCTGGGGGACACTCCGGGAAATTAGGTCATTCTCGGCATTGGGCATTGGGCATAGTTTTTTTCTTCCTTCTTTCTTCTTCCTTTCATCCGTTACATCCTCAGAAAGCGAATCCGTTGCCGAACTTCCTTCTGCTATGAGCTATTGCTAGCGAGTCTGAGCGGATATTGCAGAATTTGGGGATTTCGACTCAAAAATCGCTGCTGGCACAGTTAAATTTATTCACACCCACCTGCTAATTGTTGTTAAATTATTGAATTTTTGTTAAAAATATGTTACAATTTGTAAAGACCGTCTAAGACTATAATAAATAAATAACCCAATTTTGATCCATGCTTAATTCCAACTTGCCCGAATCAGAATTGCTCAAAGCGTTACTGGAACCGCTGTTAGAGGATTTCAATTACTGGTTCGATCGATCGGCAAACCTCTTAGAAACTGAGGAAATTCCCTTTCTGAGCGGCGAAGATCAATCTGACTTGGTGGCGCGAGTCAAACAGGCTCAGCAAGAAGTAGGCGCAGCTAAAGCTCTATTTCAAGCAACCGGAGGTCAAGTTGGGATTGAAACCGCAGCACTAATGCCGTGGCACAGACTGCTCGCCGAATGCTGGCAAGTATCGGCCCGTTTTCGCTCATTGCAGTCAGCTCCCCCTGGAAAATAAAAAGGTCAGTTCAAGTTCAACCGGCAGTTAAATCCTAAACATTGGGAAATGTGGCGGCCCACTTGACAACCTCAAACAGATTTCCAGTTAATAAGTTATTACTTGCTGAAACACTTTTGTAAATTGCTGTGTGGCTGTTTAGCCCGGAGGAGAAGATAATGTTGCACCTGCTTTATATTTTAGCTTTTACCGTTCTTGCCTTTCTGGCAGTCGGTAACTTAATCCGCAGTCTCGTCACCGTAGGTATGGAGTCCCAGCGCCCTCAACAATTCATGGCAAATAATCGCCACGCATCCCATCCTCGCTCTCAATCTGTACCGCATCCAGAACTTTTAGACGAACAGGGCAACATTGTCAATGAGCCGCTGTTAGTGATGCGTTCGCTGACTGTCCAAGACGCCCGCGAACAATTAGATGCTCTCTACAAATCATCTCCGGGCGGCAGCGACGAAGGGGGCGAACTAGCCTAAGACAACCACAGCCGCAGCATTTATACTTAGGCGCTCTGCCTCAAAAAAAATATAGGACTTACAAGCTAGGTGTCCGAAACCCTTTTTATTCATAGATTGTGGTGAAAATCGTTTCCGCGCTTCATCGGAATAATAATTTTCCGATTTCAGTGCGAGCTTAACAGATCGCGAGGATGCTCGCACCCTTGGCATCATTCCGAATCTAAGCAGATTGGATATAAGTCCTCAAAATAATTGGCCGTTAGTTTTTAACTAATGGCCAATTATTTGTGATTTTTGAAAGTTTAATTGGCGATTAGCCCGATCGCCAAAAACCGATCGCCAAAAACCGATACTGATGGCACTGATATCAAATAGCTCAAGAATAGTATAATGCAAGAGATCCGCAAGCGGTGCCTAACAAGTCTGAATGGTGAGAGTGTTAACGCCCGAATTCCAACCTGCATAGATGAGTTAGCGTCAAAACCTAGAGGTAAAAACAGGTGACTTTGGGATGAACTCAAGGTCTTGGAGGGATACCTCTGCTTAGATTCGTCTAAGTGCTATTGCTAGCATGATATGACTTAAACAGTCGTGTTATGAAGCATAAATGTATCAGATACTGAAAAGGGATCGCTCTAAACCTCCTATCGATCCTGTTTTGTCATCGGCAAAAATGCACGTTTAAGGCTAGATGATCGTCCCTATTTCGCTACTGGCAGAACTTCTGCAAGCTTTGCCCCAACTGCGGGCACAAATTTATTTCAAATCTTCCATGACAGCCCTGTCTCACGCGATGGAAGACTTAGTTTTGGCGGGTTCCGACGACGAACCGCTAGTCATTGCAAGCTTTCAGCGAGAGCGCTTCTACCGCCAGGAAGCTCACCGCTACCGGCGAATTGCCTCACGCTCGTCTCAGGTATACGTGCTGGCAGCACCGGAAACTGACTTTAAAAATGCTTCGGAGTGCCACGAAACTGTGGCGTTTGCACCGGAGGACGGATTAAGTAAAGAGTGGCACTTAGTGGTGCTGGGGCAAAACTACTCAACTTGCCTGATTTGTCAAGAAAAAATTGTGCCGATCGACAACCAGGACGATCGCGGGCCGCTGTTGATGGATCAAGCTCGCAGATTTGAAGGAATTTGGACGTTCGATCGCGAAGTAAGCTCCAAAGCTGCCGCATTGTTGCTCGATAAAATTGTCAATTATCGCCCGGAATTGGCCGAAAAGATCGATCGAGCGCGAACTACTTACAAGCTAATCAAAACACCCAAAAAAACGAGGAAATCCGCCACTTCCCAAGCCGCCAAACCCGACATAAGTACGGGAAAAAGCTCAAAAATTCCCAATCCAAAATTGAGCGATGCTTTTACCGAACGCTTAGTAACCTACTTGCAAGCAGGCCAGCACAAACTGCTCAAGGCATACGCCGCCATCGCCGCTCAGGAACGCAAAGAACGCCTGGTAAACTTAATTACAACGGCAATGCGGCAGTCTCTCAACCCGCAAGAAATCGTCGAAGTTGCAGTGCAAGAACTGGGAACTGCCCTGTCGGCAAGCCGATGTTTGATTTATCGGTGCAAGGCTACAGATGTTGCAGTCAAAATCGATCGCGAGTTTTTGGGAGCCGGCGCTAGTTCCATGCTGGATCAGACTTGGCTGTTGCAGGAAAATCAAATATGGAGCGACGCCGTGGCGCGGCAGGAGCGAGTTTACATCCAAGACACAGCACAACACCCGCTGATTGTCAATACAAAATTCCTGAAGAAAACTGTAAAAAATTGGCAAATTGTCTCTTGGTTAATGGTGCCAGTGCTTTATCAGGGGCGGGTGTTGGGAATGGTGGAAATGCACCAGTGCCGATCGACTTTGGCTTGGGAAGAAGACGAAATTGCTTTAGTAGAGGCGATCGCCACCCAACTCGGAGCCGCCTTAATTCAAGCGGAAACCTACGCTCATTTAGAAGAACTCAACCAACAATTAGAAGCATTAGACCGCACTCGCAGCAATCTAATTGCCATCACCGGACACGAACTCCGCACTCCGCTTTCTACGATTCAAGTGTGTCTAGAAAGTTTGAACTCCGAACCAGATATGCCCGCCCAGTTGCGGCAAATCATGTTAGAAACTGCCCTCGGTGATGCCGATCGAATGCGGAAACTCGTGCAAGATTTCTTAACTCTTTCTCACTTAGAAAGCGGGCGAGTTCAATGGAATGTAGAATCGCTGACGCTGCAAGAATGCGTTGATTTGGCCCTCAGCAGCGTGCGATCGGGCGGCGGACTCGATCGAGAGTTACCGGAAATTATCGCCGAAGTGTCGGCAGAATTGCCTTTAGTACAAGCAGACGGTGAGTGGTTGGTGGAGGTACTCTCCAAACTGCTAGACAACGCTTGCAAATTCACAACACCCCAGGGAAGCGTGACCATAAGAGCGAAATGCAACGGTTCTCGGATGGTGGAAGTGCTCGTAGCCGATACGGGGAGGGGAATAGAGGCGAATAGTTTAAAAGTAGTGTTCGATCGATTTTATCAAGAAGAAGGAGCTTTGCGGCGCAGCGCCGGCGGTACTGGTTTGGGATTGGCAATTTGCAAACAGATTGTTGCCGGCTGGGGCGGCAACATTTGGGTAGATTCCGCAGGAAAAGACCGAGGAAGTGAATTTCACTTTACTATTCCCACTGTTGAGAATCAATTGACAAGTGTTAACTCCTGACTAATTACTAATGACTGCAAACTACCCCTCAGTCTATCCTACATTGGAATACCGATCGCAAACTCTGTTCCACCTTCTATAGCAAGTCTATTTGAGTCATGAATGTAGAACAATCTGAAACGATTGTGATGATTGAATCGATTGTTTACAAATCAAATGGTTTTGCTATAGCGATGACAAACATTTCCCACTTCCCCAATATTTTTGAGTTACTATCTGATAGCCAATAGACAGTCCCAATCCCGTACCTTTGCCTTCTGCTTTAGTTGTAAAAAATGCCGTAAACAATTTGGTTCTGACTGATATCAAATCTGTTAGCATCGGAATTTTTCCTATCTCTCTTCTCTTTATCTGCGTGAATCAGCGTCAATCCATTGTCATCTGCGGTTAATACATTCTCTTTTTTAACCGCAGATGAGGGCAGATCAACACCGATTAACGCAGATGAATTAGCTCAATTTCGGTTGCACCATCCGTGATTGTTGACTGTTGACTGGATTTTACTATTCCGATACAACCGGAAGTGATATGATTCCGGCATTTCCCGTCCACTGTCAGCAATGCGAATCAAAATCGTGTGGATTATTTCCGGTTTGTTCAGGTAACGAAAATACTTGCTTAAAGCCCTAGAACCAAGTTAAAAAAACGGGTTTGTGAGCGTCATATCGTGTCTCGATCCATCGATTAACTCGATGGATCGAGACACGATAGCACAGAAAAGTTTTTACTGCAGAACCAGCCTCCGCTGCTACACCCTTTCTCACCCTCAATCCTCACCCTGTGAGATCAGTCTTAAAGGTGATGTGGTCACGCGGTGTTCAGCTTTAAAATCTAAAGTATCCAAGCAAATTCAGGATGCGCTTGCAGTCTTCAACCGGGTGTGGCGACAGAATACCTAGGGAGGCTGCCGAAAATTAAAATCAGTTTAAAAAAAGAATCCAACTGTCGGTAAGCTGCAAACCCCGATAGTAATCAGTCATGCCGAATCTCAAATCCCAAATCTAAAATCTAAAATGGTATAAGTCTCCTGTCCACAAGTGGTGAGATGAGAAAAATCGATCGAATCTGTTGAGGCACTGCCGGCGCCAGTGTTGATTCGTGAAAAGTTGAGGATGCAAATGTTTGGCCCGGAAAAAGTTTTTTCCCATAAGAATACTCCAACCTAGAGGTTAGGAAAATCGATTATGTCACCTACAACCCAGATGAAATCTACTCAAGCTATGGTCAACAAGCCCCAACTGCAATTAGGTTCTCAAGGTAAAGCCGTATTGGAACTCGAACACCTGCTAACGAAGTTACGCATTTATCGGCAGCCTGCTAAAGGAATATTTAACAAAGCAGTTGAATCTTCTGTGAAACTGTTTCAGTTTCGGGTTTTCTTGCCGGCGGACGGCATTGTCGGGCCGCTCACTTGGCAGGCGCTTTATACTGAAGCTCCAGTTAATATGCCGGTACTCAGATTGGGCAGTTCTGGGGAAGCAGTCGCTACTGTTCAGGAAGTTCTCAGGATTTCCAAGCACTATGGCGGTAAAATTGACGGCGACTTTGCTACTTTGACCGAGAAAGCTGTTCGCGCATTTCAAAAAAGCTTTGGGATGGAGGCTGACGGGATTGTCGATCGAGAAACTTGGACTGCTTTGAGTCAAATTCCGCGCAGCTATGATCCTAAGACGTTCTTGACTTAGGGTTGACGCGGTAAATTGTTCGATCGTGTGTGGGGAATGGGGAAAGGTGGGATGCTTCGGGTGCTTGTGGGACACCCGAAGCATTGCTGTTTTTTTTAGGGTTTTTTGGGGATTGGTGCTGCCTAATTCTGTTTTCTAACTTTGGTGAAAATTACCAATTATCAATTATGAATTACTAATTATCAATTATCAGAAAAGATCGATCGCCAAAAAACTGTTAATTTTCCTTACAATTTCGAGAACAGCGTGCAGTCTCGATGATACGATGCCGTAAAAATCCTTTGGATATATCTATGGCCGAACAACTTACTGGACAACCCCCAATCTTCGGCGGCAGCACCGGCGGCTTGCTGACCAAGGCGCTAGTTGAAGAGAAGTACGCTATCACTTGGACTAGCCCCAAGGAGCAGGTGTTTGAAATGCCTACTGGTGGCGCTGCGATTATGCGTCAAGGCGACAACTTGCTGCATCTGCCCCGGAAGGAGCAGTGCATCGCTTTGGGCGGCCAGCAACTGCGGGCCAAATTCAAAATCACGAACTACAAAATTTACCGCGTGTTTCCCGACGGTACGACTGAGTACCTCCATCCCAAAGATGGCGTGTTCCCTGAGAAGGTGAACGAAGGTCGTCCCTACAACGGTAAGATTGACCGCAATATTGGCAGCAATCCAAATCCGGCTAAGTTGAAGTTCACAGGTAAGAAGACTTTCGATCCTTAGACGATGAGTGAATGGCTGAGCAAAACATAGGTAATATTGCCTCGAAAGGCTCAGCTTGTAAACTTGTGTTGGCAGTGGTATTCGGGCGTCCGAGGCCGTCGGTCGCAGCACCCGAACACTACTGCCAAGTTCAAATCTAATTAAAAGTTAATCGTTAAATTAAAAATGAATGTTGCAATCAGGCGAGCGCAGCCTTCTGATATAGATGTTTGCGCTCGCATTAATTATGAAGCTTTTAAAGGTATTTCCGATCGCCATCAATTCCCTACAGATTTTCCGACGCTGGAGTTTTCAACTGAAATTATTGGTCTTCTGATCGAAAGTCCGTTGTTTTTTGGCATAGTAGCCGAGAGTGAGGGTGCGGTTGTCGGCTGCGGGTTTATGGACGAACGCAACCCGATTCGCGGTATCGGGCCCGTCAGTGTCGATCGAACTTTTCAAGGCCGCGGCACGGGACGCGAAATCATGAAAGCTTTGCTGGAACGCGGACAGGACGCTCGGGGCATCCGTTTGGTTCAGGAATCTTTTAATATGGCGTCGCTGTCGCTGTACGCTTCTTTGGGTTTTGAGGTGAAGGAACCTTTCGTTTTAATGGAGGGCAAGTTTCGCAGCCAGCCTCCGTATGGGTTTGAGGTGCGCCCGATGGCTAGTGAGGATGTTGGTGAATGTGCGGCTTTGTGCGAAAAACTGTGCGGGTGCGATCGAACTTCGGAAATTCAAGACGCCCTGAATTACTTTTCTCCCTTCGTTGCTTGCCAGCAAGGTCGGATTGTGGCTTATACTTGTGCGGTGTCTGCTTTGGGCCACAGTGTCGCGGAAACTGAAGCGGATATGCAGGCTTTGCTCTTGGGGGCTGCTGCGTATAGTCCCGGCGAATTGCTGGCTTTTCACTTGCCGCTGAGGTACGCAAGTTTGTTTCGCTGGTGCTTGAAAGAGGGGCTGCGTGCCCTCAAGCCGATGGCGGTGATGGCAGTTGGCGAGTATCAGTCGCCGCAGGGATGTTGGTTTCCGTCTTTTGTTTATTGAGTACCAAGACGGTTAGGACGCTTTTAACCGCTGAAATCATTGCCAGGATTGCATTTTCCTTCTTCCTTCTTCCTTCTTTCTTTTTCCTTCTTCCTTCTTCCTTCTGATATATATGATATTCCCCGATTTCTCACAATTTTCGGAACTGGCGAAACAAGGCAATTTTGTGCCCGTGTATCAGGAATGGGTTGCTGATTTGGATACGCCGGTGTCTGCGTGGTATCGGGTTTGTGCGGGTCAACCTTACAGTTTTCTGCTGGAGTCGGTGGAAGGTGGGGAAAAACTTGGGCGTTATAGTTTCTTAGGGTGCGATCCGTTGTGGATTTTGGAGGCAAGGGGCGATCGTACAACTCAAGTTTACCGTGACGGTTCCGAAAAAGTATTTACGGGCGATCCGTTTGTAGCTTTAACTGAATGTTTGGAGTCTTATCAACCGGTGAAATTGCCGCAGTTACCGCCGGGAATTGGCGGTTTATTCGGTTTTTGGGGTTACGAGTTAATTAAGTGGATAGAACCGCGAGTTCCCGTGCATCCAGCCAGCGAGAATGATTTGCCGGATGGGTTGTGGATGCAGGTGGATAATTTGCTGATTTTTGACCAGGTGAAGCGGAAAATTTGGGCTGTCGCCTATGCGGATTTGCGCCAGGTTGGCGTTGATTTGGCCGATGCTTATGGGCAAGCGTGCGATCGGGTTGGCAAGTTAGTTCAGAAGCTGCAATCGCCGCTTTCCCGGCAATCTACTCTCATAGAATGGACACCTCCCAATAACGGGCAAGATGCCCGTTCCACAACCGGAAATACAGAATTGGCTTACACTAGCAATACTACCCGTGAAAAGTATTGTGCTAATGTCTTAAAAGCTAAGGATTATATCAAAGCAGGAGATATTTTTCAAGTAGTTATTTCGCAGCGACTCGAAGCTGAATACAGTGGCGATTCTTTTGCACTTTACCGATCTTTGCGTCTCATAAATCCTTCTCCGTACATGGCTTATTTTCATTTCGGAGATTGGCAGATTATCGGTTCGAGTCCCGAGATTATGGTGAAGGCGGAAAACACTGCTGATGGTAAAAAGATTGCAACTTTGCGGCCAATCGCCGGCACTCGCCGCCGGGGTAAAACTCCTCAAGAAGATGATGCTTTGGCTGCTGAATTGCTGCAAGATCCGAAGGAAATTGCGGAACACGTCATGTTAGTTGATTTGGGCAGGAACGATTTAGGCAGAGTTTGCCGCAACGGTACTGTAAAAGTTGACGAATTAATGGAAATTGAGCGTTATTCTCACGTCATGCACATTGTGAGCAATGTGGTGGGAGAATTGGCTGAGGATAAGACAGCTTGGGATTTGTTGAAGGCTGGTTTTCCTGCGGGTACGGTTAGCGGTGCTCCGAAGATTCGGGCGATGGAGATTGTGCACGAGTTGGAAGGTTGCCGCCGGGGGCCGTATTCTGGGGTTTACGGGTATTATGATTTTGAGGGACAGTTGAATAGTGCGATCGCCATTCGGACTATGGTTGTTCGCTCTCAAGGAGGCAATAAACATTCGGTTTCTGTGCAAGCAGGTGCTGGTTTGGTGGCTGATTCTAACCCGGATCTGGAATATGAGGAAACTCTCAATAAAGCCCGGGGGATGTTGGAGGCAATTCGCTGTT
This sequence comes from Microcoleus sp. S13C4, assembly GCF_036700865.1. Classification (NCBI taxonomy): domain Bacteria; kingdom Bacillati; phylum Cyanobacteriota; class Cyanophyceae; order Oscillatoriales; family Microcoleaceae; genus Microcoleus; species Microcoleus sp. S13C4. The sequence continues at coordinate 72,186 of NZ_JAUBPS010000005.1, read as the reverse complement.
TGAAATAGCAAGTTACAAACTTCTTTCTTCTTTTATAAGGAGGAGGCGGTTGAAGCCGCTGCTACACAAACTACTGTTGAACGAGGGAAATGTGAATTTTTATATAGTTGACGTGTTTGCCGAGTCAAAATATGCTGGCAATCAACTAGCTGTATTTTGCGGTGCAGGAGTTGCCGAACTATCTGAGGCTGAAATGCTGCTGATAGCGAGGGAAATCAATTATTCAGAAACTACGTTTATTCGATCGCCCGATCCGCGAGATGGCGGCTATGACGTGCGGATATTCACGCCTAAGAAGGAATTGCCCTTTGCCGGTCATCCGACTTTGGGCACTGCGTTTGTGTTGCAGCAAGAGATTATTCGCGAAAAGGTCGATCGAGTAATTCTCAATCTAGCCGTCGGTCAAATTCCAGTTACTTTTAATTATCAAAATGAATCGGCCGATATTTTGTGGATGCGACAAAACCCGCCTAGTTTTGGTCAAGTTTTATCAGCCGGAACTCTGGCAAATGTCCTGAATTTAGAAACCGAGGAAATTGATTCGAGATTCCCAATTCAAGAAGTTTCTACGGGAGTGCCGTTTATAATTGTCCCCTTAAAAACTCTCGCCTCGCTCAAAAAAGCTCAAGTCAACTTAGATAGATATTTTGAGCTGATTGATACCACAGAAGCGAAAGAAATTTTAATATTGTGCCCTGAGACTTACAACGATGTCAATGATTTAAGCGTGCGAGTTTTTGCCCATTCATTAGGAATTCCTGAAGATCCAGCGACTGGCAGTGCTAACGGCTGTTTGGCTGGATATTTGGTAGAATATGCTTATTATGGGGCAGCAAAGATTGATGTCCGAGTTGAGCAGGGTTATGAAATCGCTCGACCTTCTTTGCTGTTGTTACAAGCCGCCAAAAATGAAGGGGAAATAACAGTTTTGGTGGGTGGTAAGGTGGTGATGGTTGCTAACGGAGAATTTGTGTAGAATATTTAATAGCAAATTATTAACAGCAGAGGCACGCAGCTACATTTAGAGGCTCCTTTGGCGATCGAGATCTTACAATTTTGCTAATATGAGGTAGCTCATATTCATTGATTCGCGTGATTGTTAGGCTAAAAAAGTCATCAACACCAGAGACTTTCCAATGCTGCAAACATTTTCGCGGACTTTAAATGTATCCCCTGACGCTTCTGAAGCCCTGCTTTCACTTCCATTAACCAGCTTGCTTGATTCACCGGAATTCAATCAATTATTCGCAAGTCTGGATAGTGGTTTGCTCAAAGAAACTTTGCCAACTGCTGGAATTGTTTTAGCTCAAAAACTGCCGCGTTTTTACGACTGGTTGCAAACAGAACTAGGAATTAAAAACGTCCCTGAGAGTCCCGATCATACTACGAAATGGGTAATCGGTTTTTTGAAGAATCAAGAAAGTTTAACTAGTTTAGTTGAATTGCACAAATCAATTCCCAGACAGGCATTAGAACGAGCGATCCCTCGTTTAGTTAGCACCTTTGATGAGGTTCAACCTACCGCTGTAAAGCAAGAATGGGAAAAAGCGATCGCAGCACTTTGTCTGGTTCTCGCCGTCGCAGCGCGGGAAAATCAGCCATCTGCGGCGTGAAGCAATTCTGTCTGAGTTTAAACAAAGCGCTTTTTTCGGAACATTTGCAATTGAGTGCGATCGATCTGAACGACTACTGGCCGTCGCTTGTTGAGGACGATCGCATTGTGTCTGTTTACCAACAGCAACTGAGCCAATACTACCACAAGGGCTCGTCTTTTCTGAAAATTGCCTTCAAAACGCGCCATTCGGACGATCGCCTCTTCGATTTTATAACAACAGTTGTTGCCTTTCTGGGAAATGATAAAAATCGTTCCCGGTATGTAATCGCCTTCATTTGCCCAGAAAGCATACCTTTCGCCTAAAGTAAAGTAGTGAAAAACATTGTTAGCGGTGGAAGTTTTAGCTAACTTTTCCGAAACGCCCAAAGAATTAAAAATTACAGTGGATCTAATATAATCCGGGTATTTTGCTGCTATTTGCTGAGCAACTTTGCCGCCCAAACTTTCTCCGATGACATCGGGCGGATTCCCGCTGTGAAATTGCTGCTTTATCCAATCAATAGCACCCGCAGTTTGCGCCGATTTTAACTGGCGTTCTAGTTTGGCCATAAATACATCGGGCGTATCTTCCAGAACGTGCTCGAAAGGATACCAAGAACCGTAGCCGCGAATCACCATAACAGGCGGATTATTGGCCGAAATGGGAACGCGACTTTCAGCATAAAAACCAGTGCAAGAGTCTTCAAACACTTTTTCTGTGATATAATTTCCATCAATAACTTGCCCTTCCTCGTGCCGAATGTAAATTGAAGGATTATTGGGTTTAAAAGTATCGTGCATTTGGGGTTTGGCAAACTTTTCGTAGAGGGAATCTAGCAAGTGCCTTCCCGTTTTGCGATCGACCAAATCGAATTCTGTTCCTTTCATTATCGCGTAGCCGCCGATTTTACCAACAATATTTAATAAGTACAAAAAAGCTACATAAACCCGCCACCGCGCAACGAAGAATCTAAATTAAGTTTTACTTTTATCAGATAGCAAAAATCTACATGACATTTACCGTTGGGGGAGTGATAGGGCGGGTTTTATAGATTGTCAATTATTAGCAAATATTCTATGTGGAACCCGCCCCTAGCAAATCACTTTTACAAAACTCGCAACGTGCTAGCAATACTATCGACTGCTTCCATCGCGCGAATTTCATCGAGTGCTTGTTGAAAATTACCTTCCCTAACATCGTGAGTCACGACGACAATTTCTGCTAAATCGCCGTGAATTCCCGTCTGCACAACTGATTCCAAACTAACTTTGTGGTTGCCGAAACAAGTGCCGAGTTTGCCAATTACCCCCGGAGTATCGCGCGTCAGAAAGCGGGCGTAAAAGCGAGTAACAAGTTCCTCCATCGGAGCAATTTTGCAGTAATGTTGGTGACTGCAACTCAGCAAAGGATGAGGAATCGGAACAGTTTCGGTTTTCAGGATAGCCGCGACATTCATAATGTCGGATACTACGGCGCTAGCTGTGGGGCCTGCACCGGCGCCGCGCCCGTACAGCATCAATTGCCCGATCGGCTCTCCTTCAACTAAAATTGCATTGTAAACCCCGTTGACACTCGCCAGCGGATGAGTTTTCGGCACAAAACTCGGATGCACTCGAATTGACAGCAGTTCGCTTTCTCCCTCCGCTTGCTTGCCATTGTAGTGGGAGGTTTCTTGAGCAATAGCCAACAATTTAATCACAAATCCCAGCTTGTCGGCGTAGTCAATATCAGCCGCACTAACTTTTCTGATACCTTCGCAGTGAACATCTGCTAATTTGATGCGTCCGCCAAAAGCTAGGGAGGCTAAAATAGCAATTTTATCGGCAGCATCTAATCCATCTACATCGGCTGTGGGGTCAGCTTCAGCATAACCTAATTGCTGAGCGTCGGCGAGGACTTCGGCAAAGTCTGCGCCTTCTGTTTGCATCCGCGTCAGGATGTAATTAGTTGTGCCGTTGACGATGCCGGTGACAGTTTGAATGCGGTTTGCACCTAAAGATTGTTTGAGGCTTTGAATGACCGGAATGCCGCCGCCGACAGCAGCTTCTAGCATTACATAAACGCCTTTTTTGTTGGCGGCCTCGAAGATTTCATTACCGTAGCGAGCGATAACTGCTTTGTTGGCAGTGACGACGTGCTTGCCGCTGGCAATAGCTTGCAGAATGAGCGATCGCGCCGGTTCCAATCCGCCAATCAGTTCTACTACAATATCAATTTCCGGGTCAGTTGCGATCGCTTCTAGGTCAGTTGTCAGCACATTTTCTGGCAATTGTAAAGACCGAGTTCGAGAAATATCGCGCACTCCCACCCGATAGATTTCCAATTCCTGCAACAGCGGATGGCGGCCATCTGGGGAGAGCAAAATCTCTGCTGTTCCCGCACCAACTGTACCCAAACCTAGCAAACCAATTTTGAAAGCCACGACTTTGACCCGTTGAAACTCACTTCATCTAGAATCATTGTATGATAACCGCGGCTTCACTGAATACCCAGAGACCCGACTTCTTAAAAAAGTCCGGGATCTACATGACTAATTAATCCAGATTTTACATGGCAATTTAAAGTTCTGTATCCATCTCTATCCCCATTTCTCGCAGCCGCTGCGCCAATCTTTCTGCCCGCTGCCTTTCTGCATTAACTTGCTGTTCTAGTTGCTGATTTTGCTGTTCTAGTTGCTGAAGCTGTGCTTGTTCTTCTCGAATTAAATCTTCAACTAGGGGCGGACATAGCACTTGATTAACCGATAAAATAAATTCAGCGAACTGTACAGACTGAACTTGCTGTCCCGGCAAAAATTCCTGATGAGAATAACTGCCTTCATTTTCCGGGCGACTGCATACTCGTATTTTCGGTTGATTTGGGTCTACAATCCAATATTCAGGGATATCAATTAAGTCATATTCGGCCCGTTTGCGAATGTAGTCGTCCCGCCAATTTTGACTGGTAACTTCGATAACTAACAGCGGTTTTTCTTCAAAATCTAGCACTGCGGAACCAGGTTGCGCGCAGACTTGTTCCCACAGACTCTCAGTGCAAATCACCACATCAGGAATGCGAGAAGAGTTTTCCTCAGTTCGGACTGCGGTAGTCACAATTGCAACTAGCGGTAGGTTGTGTGCTGCAAAGAAGCGCCGGAACTGATAAACTAAAAATTCACAAATTTTGATATGTATTGCTGTAGGTGTTGGCATTTCGATCAGATTGCCCCGATATAATTCATAACAAACACCTGATTCTCCCTGATAGTTCAGATATTCTTCAAAGGTGAGTTTTTGGGTAGAAGTTATAACCATGTCAGTTATCTCCCTTTTTCGGTGAGCTTACTGTATATTGTACACTTTTTGTGGGTCGTTCAAGTTTCTTAAAACTAAAAACTGTTTAAAACAATTGTAGGGCGAGCCAAGCCCACCCTACAAATCAGATTAAATCATGTAACACATTAATAAGTTTCAACGTGCCAACGGTGCTCTTTCTTCAACTGTTTCTGATAGCCAGCCCAGTCAACGCCGTACTTGCTAGAGGCCGCAGACATTCCTTCATCAATTCCGCCTTCCATACCCTTCAAACCGCAGATATAAGTGTGAGTATTCGGCTTTTGAACCAATTCCCACAATTGGTCTGCGTTCTCTTGAATCCGGTTTTGAATGTACATCTTGCCGCCGTCAACATTTTTTTGTTCGCGGCTGATGGCATAAGTCAAGCGGAAATTATCGGGGAACTCGCGCTGCAATTGCTCCAACTCTTCCTTATAGAGAATGTTGGGAGTGTAAGCAACTCCAAAGAACAGCCAAGCTAAACCTCTGAATTTGTAATCGGGATTGTTTTCTTTAAACATCCGCCACAAATAAGCGCGGAAAGGAGCAATACCCGTACCGGTAGCCATCATAATCACGGTGGCTTCCTCGTCGTCGGGTAACAGCATTTCCTTGCCTACCGGGCCGGTGATTTTGACATCATCTCCAGGTTGCAAACCGGTGAGAAAAGTCGAACAAACACCAAAGACTTTTTCACCGGTTTCTGGGCTTTTGTACTCTAGGCGGCGGACGCACAGAGAGACTGTTTTGTCGTCTACATCGTCTCCGTGACGGGTGGAGGCGATCGAATACAGCCGAATTTTGTGAGGTTTGCCGTTTTTATCGGTCCCATCGGGAATAATCCCGATACTTTGACCTTCGAGATAGTGCAAATTGCCTCCAGAAATGTCAAATTTGACGTGACGGACTGTACCCTCGCCGCCTTCTCTGACTAATTCTTCTGTAGAAATGCACTTACCAATATAGGGATTGGCCGGTTTGTAGAGGTTAACAGGAACCTGAACTTTTTCCTTGGCTTGAGTCATGGGCTTAGTTTTTTCTCCAGATTTCTGACTCTGTAGCCCTGCTTCTGGTGCGACTTTGCCATTTGTTTCGGGAGCGCTGTTTGAGGGGCGGATGCTGACAATTCTTCCACCCATGCGAGCAATCCGGCGCATTTCCTGATTCATGCGATCGTAGGGCACGGAGATAAATACGCTACCGCTACGGCGAATCGGGTTACTTATTTGGTCAGTTGCTTGGCTCTGACGCATACCCTCCACTTCGTAAACAAAGATGCGGCTGCCTGATTCTGAGTTGGTCGCCACACCAGATATGCTTGGGCTGTACATTTGTTGCTTGTCCTTCACGATACAGAGTTATAAAGAAAGAGAATGTGACGTTAGACTCAATTTACTTTTTTCTTAAGGCCATCGGGACTAATTGGCCGCGCCAATTTTTGGGCCTCGCCACGCCGGCAGGAGTGTTGAAGTTGCGATCGCTCGCGTATCAAATCCCTAGTAGCCGAACGCCGCGCTCACCGAGCCCTATTGCGTTCGGCTGTTGACCTATAGCTATTGTTGTCTGCGTACTGCCAATATTTTACCCGATCGGGGGATCTGCCCCGATAAGTCCTTGTGATTTGGGGAGCGCCCCACCAGAGAAAGGAAGATTCGAGCAGTTTAATGAGGTTGAGCTTGTAGGGGGCCGACGCATTCTGGTAAGATTAACCGCTAAAGTTAGTATTAATTACTTGCCTTGAAGATTGCTTGGGTCTTCCCGGGCAGGCAGTCAACTCACTGCTGTATGCTGGTGAGAACTTGATCCTCTCGGGGTAGCAAAGCAGCACAAAGCCTGCTTGCCGCTACCTGCGGGCTGAAATTTTGTGGAATCTAGAGTTGAGTTAGTTAGTAAACAGTGATTTTGTTAGAGGGAAACTATGACAAGTAAGCCGGATCGCGTGGTTTTAATTGGCGTTGCCGGAGATTCCGGATGCGGAAAATCTACTTTTTTACGCCGATTGACTGATTTGTTCGGGGAAGATTTCGTTACTGTAATCTGCCTCGACGACTATCATTGTCTCGATCGCAAGCAGCGCAAGGAAACAGGGATTACAGCCCTTGACCCGAGAGCGAATAATTTTGACCTGATGGCCGAGCAAATGAAGGCTCTCAAAGAAGGTCATGCGATCGACAAGCCGATTTACAACCACGAAACTGGTCTGCTCGATCCTCCTGAGCGGGTAGAGCCGAATCACGTGATTGTGATTGAGGGGCTGCATCCCCTGTACGACGAGCGAGTTCGATCGCTCCTCGACTTCAGCGTCTACCTCGACATTAGCGACGAGGTAAAAATTGCTTGGAAAATCCAGCGCGACATGGCGGAACGGGGCCACCGTTACGAAGACGTGCTGTTTGCGATCAATGCTCGCAAACCGGACTTTACCGCCTACATCGACCCGCAAAAGCAATATGCTGATGTGGTAATTCAAGTATTGCCGACCAACTTGATTAAAGATGACAAAGAGCGGAAGGTTCTGCGCGTGCAGATGATCCAGCGCGAAGGCATCGCCAATTTTGAGCCTGCGTATTTGTTTGACGAAGGTTCAACAATTAACTGGGTTCCTTGCGGCCGCAAGCTGACTTGTTCCTATCCCGGAATTAAGATGTACTACGGGCCTGACGCTTTCTACGGTCACGAAGTCTCGATTTTGGAAGTAGATGGTCAATTCGAGAATCTCGAAGAAGTTATTTACATCGAAAGCCATTTGAGCAAGACTTCTGCGAAGTATGAAGGCGAGTTAACTCACCTGTTGCTCCAGCACCGCGAATATCCTGGTTCCAACAATGGAACTGGTTTGTTCCAAGTGTTAGTGGGATTGAAGATGCGGGCGACTTACGAGAAGTTGACTGCAAAAGAAGCGAAAGTGGCTGTTAGTGTTTAGAACGCAGACATGAAAGATTTGGGAGGCGCAATTGCGCCTCTTTTTTTGTGGGAAATGAACCGCAGAGGCGCACAGGGCGCAGAGTAGAGTTAGGGGAGGGTGTGTGGAAGTAGAGAGGTTAAGAAGGTTTTTCCGGCTTCATTCAGGTCGCTATCTAGGGAAAAAGTTAGACTGCAAACTCGAATATCGTCATTTTTTATATCTAGTGGCTGTTTGAGGTTTTGCGGGTAGACGAGAATTGCATTTTGGCACTTTAAGGCATTTGCGTAAGCAACTATTTGATGACGGTCATTACTAGCTACTTGCTCGGGAACTTTGTATTTTGTATCGAGGACGTATTGGACTTTTTTTGTTGCAATATCGCACAGCAGTAAGTCAATCCGATCGAAATAGTTTTGGTCATGTGTGACTCGGTGTTGTTGTTTGACAAAAAAGCCTTTTGGTGTATTTGCTTTGAGCCATTCAGCGACAAATTGTTCATATAAATTAGCCATGTCTATGAGAAAAGGGAGCATTTCGCGATCGCCTGTTTCGTGACTAGGCCCTGTGTTATCTAAAAAGAATCGACATAAGGCGTGTAAAAGTTGATAATCTTGATTCAAACGGTGATAATTTCTATCAATACAAGCTTCTGATTTAAAATGTTTTAATGTAACAAATCCTTGGAGTGCGTGAAAGGCTTTTCGCACAGTGGATGAGACAGATTCACCGCACAAACCGCTGCGGCCAATGATGAAAAGTGTCCAAGCCAGAATTTGATTATCTTCGATATCGCCTGTTTGTTCGTTATAGTGGCATTTTAGTTTAACATCCCAAGGTTTTTGCAGGGCTGACCGCAAATCGACGCGACCGCGAATGGAGGCTAGTCTTTCGGTTTTGGATAAGTAATCGCGATATAATCCTTTGCGACAGCGTTCTAGAATTTTTTTGGCAAGAATGTTAGCTAATGTCTCGTAACTTTGTTCTAAAGATTGGCACTGAATCGCTCCTTGGGGAAATTTTATCTGAAGGTTGTAGGCATAGTCAATCATTCCGAAGAGGTTGTTTATGGGAACCTTTGGGCGGATGGCCATGTGAAATTCTGGAGTGATGGGAATGTTGCCCACTCTGCCTTTAGATTTTAAGTGCCATTGATATTTTGTTTTAAAGTTGGGAAATTCTATCTCGATTTCCTTGGCATAATTATGGTATATTTTTTGTCCTACTGATTCGGGGATTGAGTCTTGTTCAAAAGTTGCTAATTGATATTCTGTAAGTTCGATAATTCGGCTGGATTTTGGTTTCATGATTGTGGTGGATGCAGTAACGCCACTGTATCGGCGTTAATGACGGCGTTAGAGTGTCAATAGCCCAATTTTGTCTTAATATTATCCCAGAGAAACTCATCCATTTTTTCCAGGTTATCAAAGAAGTATTCTTCGAGGTATGGCTCAATTTCCATTTCCCAAATATCTTGGATATCTTCAGCTAAGGTTTTTGTCAAAAAGAAGGAGATGCCTAATTCATAGTGTTTGTTGTTAATTGCGCGATTGACATCTTCTAGAATGCTAGTTAATTTATCAACTGAAAAATCTGTTTCCTCTCTGTGGTGATACTGTCGGAGCACTTCATAGTTTGGATATACGGGAATGAATGCGAAGCGGCGGCGGAGTGCGTTATCGACTAAGGCAATAGAACGGTCTGCTGTGTTCATTGTGCCGATAATGCGGACATTTGTAGGGATTATAAATTCTTCGCCACTGGCTAATTTAACGGTGCGATCGCGGTCATCAAGCAAATACATTAACTCTCCAAATACCTGAGATAAATTTGCACGGTTAATTTCATCAATAATGATAACGCAAGTGCCTCGACGAGACTCAGCTTTTGTGCAAAATTCGAGGAATCTACCGGGAACTATGGGATAGGTTAATCGATCATTTTGACTCTGCGGTCGGATGCCTTGAATGAAGTCTTCATAGGTATAGGCTGGATGAAATTGTATCAGTTCCCAGAAGCCATCGCCGCCACCGATTAAATGTTTGGCTAGTTTTTCCGCTATGAAAGTTTTTCCGGTTCCGGGCGGGCCTTGCAGGATGGCTTGTTTCTTGCGGTGGATTGTGCGTATGCAGCGGTTTAGTTCTGTTTCGTCAAAGCCAGTTTCTTCGGCACACTGGTTCAAAAGATATTCCGGTTGCAACTGTACTTCTTCTACAGCGTATTCAAACACAATTGCCTCATCTAATAATGGTACTTCGTTACTAGGAAAGTCATATTTTTTTATTTCTACAAGCCAGTGGCAGAACATATCAAATACATCGTCCTCTCGGATAGATGGAACGCCAGTCTGGTGCATTTCTTTAGTTAATTCTTTTATCAGCTTGTGTCCGGTTAAGTTAGCATAGGAGTAGTCTATTAGCTGTTTGCTGTACGAAGTATTGGCGAAATAGTTAATAACCTGTATTGACTTGTCATTAATCGCGAGAAAGTCATCGGGACGGAGAGCATTGAGGATAGGCGTTAGCATCCCTATCTCGCCGAACAAGGAGACGCGCATTTCTTCTGAAAACTCTCTACAGGCCGAATATAGCTGACTCGGATCGTCGTTACAACAGCAGACTAAATAAAAAATTAATTGGGCCATTCTTACTGGCGCTATTAATGACAATTTTTTATACGATTTTGAATTCCATAATAACCCTTTTATTATGCACGGATTAATATGAATCCAGGCTCCCCTTTGTCGATTAGTAGGAGAGTCTTCGTAAGGTAGAAGTTTCAACATTATAGATTCAGTGACATCTTTTCCAGACTCAACAGCAGCAGCGATGGCTTCAAAATTGCGACGCCCCTGCTGACGCTGCTTCTTGTAAGCGGCTGTGTGATGCAACCCATCGGGAGTGTAGGGATATGAGCTGACAAATTCCTGAAATAGCCTGACAAACTCAGCTTTTTTTTCCGCTAGCATACTGCTATTGCCAACTGTTGATTATTAAATTATTGTAGTAAATATTTATCTGGAACATCCTCCTAAATCTTTGACCATTTTCAACTGTTTATCCGTAATGTAACGATAACTTTGGGGTGGTTTAAGCTCAGGTAACTTTTTTCTTAAACGCTGTAAGTCTACTGGTTGGCTAAACTTGTGAATCTCTTTTAAAAAAATTCCAATACCTGTTTTTGTACCTTGATAATAGTCATAAAAAGTTTCCCAGGAAATGCCCGCTTTGTCTTCAACCTCCTCCCAAAGTTCTGCAATTGGTTTTTCTATAATATTATCCACTTTGAATGAACCGAATACAGCTTTTTCCGGGGAGGAAACATAAATTAATACCAGATCGCCTTCTTTCAATAATCGAGGGCGGACGCGCCGCAATTCAACTGTCTTATTACTGTCGAATATTTTCTTGGCGTATTCCGGTCGAATAGATAATAGCAAGATACTTGACATCGGTTACAATCCTTTCTTTAAATCGCGGTTCCTTGATTATATATGATTCCGAATTGTTCCTTTGAAATCTTAAATAGACTTTGAACCGTTGTTTTATTTCCAAGTATTTCCCGAAGCCGGTTTAATGTCAGCGGTTTAGTGAAAATCTTGGTATCACTAAATCTTATAGCCATAATATCTTCATCGGGTTGGTTTTTTACTATTGTCATTAAATCTTTTAATTCATATATACCTAAACGGCGAAACTGTCTATATAATTTTTCCGGCTTGTCTATGATAACTTCATCTAACCTAGAGCAAGCTTTAACCTCTTTGGTTCCAAAAGTAAATGATGTATCGGAACTAACATACCATAAAATTCTACCAATAACACCAGGTCTTAACCCACCATTATTTCGCTTATAGTACACCAGTTCGCGTCTTAGCGCTAGATCAGCTTGAGAGTCCAAGAGGAACTGGTTAGCCAACTCTTCATCAAACAAATCTTTTGCCCATGTGGGTTGAATAGGAATAATGAATGTAGGCAAGTCAGCATTAATAATTTTAGCTGGCCAAAGGTGACGTTCAAGCTCAGACATGGTTATTATATCTTGAGTTAATTCGCTGGTATTAAGAGTCTGTGCAATCTTAAGGCAAAAATTGTATTCCTCTCCTAAATTACTTAACTCGGCAAGTTCCTTAGATAGTTCTTCTGCTGTTTTTGCAACAGCAAGATTCGCCTTCAAATACCCATCATTAACTCGAACAAAAGCATCTTCTTGAATAGCTTGTAAAACTGTATCTTCCAGATACGGGTCAATAATCCTGGTAAACTGTCGATTTTCCTGGGCTGAGAGCGATATAGAATAAAAAACCAAGTACCGTGCCAGTGTAGCTGCTATAGCACCTGGACGAACTCGCATTATTGTTACTTTTAGTTCGCCAGCTTGCTGTCGCTCAAAAACAATTAAAGCCAGGGGGAGATTTTCATCTCCTAAAAAAACATAACACTTAAATTTATCTTGATTGGCAATAACATGGCGCAGCCTTTGTTTAAAATCTCCCTCGCTCTCGCCCTGTTCACTAGCGTAAAAACTATCAAGTAATCGAGATTGTTCAAATCTCTGAATGAGTTTCATTTTGACAGATGTACCTGCCAAGCGAACGGGCTGATATTCAACATTTCTGCGAATTTCATCAAATTTTAAAATTAAATTTGTTGGGCTAATTACTTCAAGTGTAAAATTATTATAAAGTTTATCAGCTAAATTCAAAATTTCTGTGTTGCGAGTAACAAATACCTGGCAATCCGAAGCAATAGTTATAGCTAACTGACTTATTGTAGCTCTATCAAAAATTACAGCTTGCTCGGTCAACAGTTGATCGATAGAATGTAAAATACTTTCAAGTCGCGTTTTGTCGTACAACAACTGAGTAAAACTATTAGCCAGGGAACGTTTGCTATCTCTTAAAGTAGCATTATCAATTCTGTTGATTGATTTGAAAATTTCATCAGTGATGCATAACTCCAAGTCGTCCTGCAACCAATCAGCCAGCAGAGAGTCCGATTCTGTAGTTTTAAGCTCTTTATTTCCGTGTAATTCTAAGAAAACGCTTGTATCGATGACCGCACACAGTTTAGATTCAAGTTTCTGATTGGCAGCATAAGAAAATATGCTGGGATGATTGTGTTCTAGCCACCAAACTGTAAGAAGTTTACCCTCCTTACTTTTGCCTGTTTTTTCATTTAAGGGAACAAAGCCTAATTTAGACCACATTCCGTCTATGCCATAATCGCGCCGGCATTTAAGCTCAAGGCGATAAAAATCCTGAGTTTTTTGACTTAAGTAATTGACTAGCTTTTTAGCAACATCTTTGCTGCGCCATGCCGGATTGACGCAAAGATGAACGATAACAATTGCGTGTTTTCGGAGCGCCTTCCGGTATAGCAGATAACCAATACAATTTTGCTCGGCATCGATAGCCACAAGAATCATACGCTTGATTGCGTATTCTACAAAAGCATCTCTTGGTAACAAGCCCAGAGTTTTTTTATTGGCATCACCTAGTGCTATAACGGTTTGCAAATGAGGGGATGTATGGTCAATTGCTTCGATCGTCACCTGTTTTTCTGCTGTCACTTGTTTGTACCTCCTCAAGTTTCGGCCATACCTCAGTTTGATCTAATTTTGTCACTGAGTCAATGATTTGGGTTACTATCTCGCCCTTCCTTCCCTCTCAGTATCACATTACAAGCCGCTGGGAAAGTCGGGAGTCATATAAGTACGATCGCACCCGCCATCCTTACCCTCATCAATTGCCCTGCCAAACCAGTAACACTGGCAAAACCTCTAACAACAGTTGCCGGAAAATTTAAACTTGTGTCGAAACTATCTAAACGTGCTATATTCAACTCCGTAAACCCTGAAGTGCGCTTTCAGGTATTGCAAATTTATCCACGAGTCAACTGAATGCTCTCTACTTTCAAGAAACTAGCTTCAATTGCAATCATCTTTGCCGCCGTAAAACTTTTACTTAATTATCCGCCTTTCCGAGAAATAGAAAATTATATCGCAAATAGAGACCCAGCAAGTGCTACCTTAGACGCTGCAACTCTGCAGCAAAAATCCAGCAGCCCGCCTCCGGTAACTCCCAAAAAATCACCGGAGCAAAAGTTCGATGTAGTAGTGTATGGCGATGAAGTACCGGGGATATGTGCGGCGATATGGGCTAAGAAAACTTTAGGCGCAAAGGGCAAAGTTGCGATCGTGCGATCGAACTACGGAAGTGCTCCTTTGGGCGGCTTACTCACCCGCGGCGGTTTAGCTTACATCGATGTAGATAAAATCCCCGGTTGGTATCGCCAACCCTACGCCCAATGTTTTAAGGAATTCTTAGATAAAGCGGATGCGCCCGAATCTTGCTTAGATCCAAAAAAGGCAGATCGAGCTCTCAAACAGATGCTTTCTGCAGCAGGAGTCAAAGTTATTTCCAACTCAACTCTTACTCCCCGCGTCGTAGATAAAAAAATCGAATATGCCGAAGTAAAAGGCAGAAATTTAACCATTAAAGCCAACTCTTTTATTGACGTAACTCAAGACGCCGAATTAGCCAGAAAAGCTGGATTATCTTATTATACAGGATATCAATCTCAAAATATAAAAGCCAAAAATGAAACTTTAGCAGTCTCTGTAGTTCCGAGAATTACAGGGATAACGATGTCCGATTTCCGCAGAATAGAAGATGAAATTCTCTACAACACCCCTTTGGTCAAGAAAATTAAAGAAAGCATTACAAAATCTAAAGATCCGGCTAGTACAAAATTCTGGATGAGAAATTTCTGGAGTACCATCTATCAACCATATACAGACGGCTACGACATCAGAAGCGTAGCGATAGGCGCAGCGTATCACATAGATAGAAATATGCCCTTTAGTCAAAATAAAGGATTCTTTTTTGATAAAGGCAATGTCTGCGTTTATAACAAAAATGTGCTGTCCTGGAACGGGTTTCTGTTTAAATACCAAGTTGACCAAATCATGAAGATGGAAGCTAACGGCAGAAAACCGACTCCTGAAATGATTAGAGAAATGTCATTTCTCCAATACTGGCTACAAAAGAAGTCTGGTAAAGATGTGAGAGTATTTCTTCCAGACGAGGTTTATATCAGGCAAACTTTGAACGTTCGCGATGTGGTAGATCCGCTGACGGGGCAGGAGATTATCAAAGGGGGAACAGTACCCGAAAAGTCGATCGGCAGTTTTTCCTACGATTTCGATATGCGGGGCGGAGTCAAGAATTTATCTGCGAGAATTCCGCCGCTGCCAGTGTATAATTTCGGCATAGAAAGTGCTTTAGCTAGCAAAGTCAAGAATTTAGCTATTGTCGGGCGATCGTCCGGTTATGTGGGTATGGCTGTATCCGTCGGGCGAATTGCGACGGTGAATATTTATCAAGGACAAGGTGTGGGCGTGGCGGCTGGTTTGGCTAGCAAGTTCGGCGTGCCGCTGAATTCGATTACTTCGGCTGAAACGAAAAAAACTCTGGAGACTTTAACGGGGAAAACGACGTATTTGTCGGGGAGAGATACGAGTTATGGGGTGGATTATAAGGAGGTGAAATAATTAAAGATATTAAGAGGAATGAACCGCAGAGGGCGCAGAGGGCGCAGAGAGGAGAGGGATGAGACGGTTTGTTAGGAGAGGATGAGGCGGCGAATTCCTTCTTTTAAAAAGCGGACATTAAAGTTGATAAGAAGGGCTAGAGGATAACCAGTCATTTTGAGGTAGGAGATAACTTGAGCCTCATGAATAGGAAGTAGAGTTTGGACTGACTTTAATTCAACTACGATAGTGTTGGCAACCAGCATATCGTATCTGCCTTCCCCAACCACAACACCTTTATAAGTTACATTTACTGTAGGTTGAGGTTGAAAAGGAATTCCCCGGCGCGAGAGTTCTTCACGCAACGAATTCTCATATACCGCTTCCAAAAACCCCGGCCCCAACTCCTGATGAACCTCCATCGCCGCCCCAATCACAGCATAAGTCAACTCATTAAGATCCTCTCCCAACTCTCCTCTCTCCTCTTCTCAAACCAATAATCACAATCATAATCCAAAACCCTCCCAACACTCTTCCCTCTGCGCCCTCTGCGCCCTCTGCGGTTCAAACATCTTCTCCTCCCTCTCCTGTGGCACAATCTTAATATAAAACCTGCACCCTCTCGCCAATGACCGCAAACCTACCCCCCCAATACGACCCCCAAGCCACCGAAACCAAGTGGCAAAAATACTGGGAAGACAACCAAACCTTCAAAGCTGACCCAGAAGCCGGCGGCGAACCTTACTGCGTCGTCATTCCGCCGCCCAACGTCACCGGCAGCCTCCACATGGGACACGCTTTTGAAGAGACGCTGATTGATGTCCTCGTCCGCTATCACCGCATGACTGGACGCAATACCCTGTGGTTGCCGGGAACGGATCATGCTAGCATCGCAGTTCAAACTATTCTCGAAAAACAACTCAAAGCAGAAGGCAAAACTCGCCACGATTTAGGTCGAGAAAAATTCTTGGAACGGGCCTGGGAGTGGAAAGCTGAATCGGGCAATACTATTACTAATCAATTACGCAGTTTGGGCGTGTCTGTCGATTGGTCGCGCGAACGCTTTACGATGGATGAAGGCTTATCCGCTGCGGTTTTAGAAGCGTTTGTTCGTCTGTACGATGAGGGGTTGATTTATCGCGGCAATTACCTGGTGAATTGGTGTCCGGCTAGTCAGTCTGCTGTGTCGGATTTGGAGGTTGATCAGCAGGAAGTTGAGGGCCATTTGTGGCATTTCCGCTATCCTTTGACGGACGGTTCTGGTTATTTGGAGGTGGCGACGACTCGGCCGGAAACGATGTTGGGCGATACCGGGGTGGCGGTGAATCCACAGGACGATCGCTACAAGCATCTTATCGGTAAAACTGTGACTTTGCCGATCGTGAATCGCGAAATCCCAATCATTGCTGATGAGTTTGTCGATCCAACTTTCGGAACTGGTTGTGTCAAGGTGACTCCTGCCCACGATCCGAATGACTTCGAGATGGGTAAGCGTCACAATTTGCCGTTTATTAATATTATGAATAAGGACGGCACTTTAAATGAAAATGCCGGAGAGTTCCAGGGACAAGACCGATTTGTTGCCCGGAAAAATGTGGTGCAGCGCTTAGAAGTTGACGGGGTTTTGGTTAAAATAGAAGATTATAAGCATACAGTTCCCTACAGCGAACGCGGCAAAGTTCCGGTCGAACCTTTGATATCTACGCAATGGTTTGTGAAGATAGATCCTCTTTCTCAGCGTGCTTTAGAAGCATTAGATCGAAGTAACTCACCAGTCTTTGTTCCTGACAGATGGACAAAGGTTTATCGCGATTGGTTGGTGAAGCTGAAAGATTGGTGTATCTCCCGCCAATTGTGGTGGGGACACCAAATCCCGGCTTGGTATGCTGTTAGCGAAACCCAAGGAGAAATTACTGATACAACACCTTTTATAGTTGCGAAAACTGAAGCTGAGGCGAGGGAAAAAGCAACGGCTAAATTTGGTAATGACGTGCAGCTAGCAAGAGATCCAGACGTATTGGATACTTGGTTTTCTTCCGGGTTGTGGCCTTTCTCAACTTTGGGATGGCCGGACGAAACTAAAGATTTGGAGTTTTACTATCCGACAACTACTTTGGTTACAGGTTTTGATATCATCTTTTTCTGGGTTGCTAGAATGACGATGATGGCCGGACATTTTACTGAAAAGATGCCTTTTGATACTGTTTACATTCACGGTTTGGTGTTGGATGAAAACGGTCAGAAAATGTCTAAGAGTAAAAATAACGGTATCGACCCGCTGCTATTGATTGGTAAGTACGGTACTGATGCTTTGCGCTACACTTTGGTTAAGGAAGTGGTAGGGGCAGGTCAAAATATTCGCATGGAGTACGATCGCAAAACTGATGAATCGAAATCGGTGGAAGCTTCCCGGAACTTCACGAATAAGTTGTGGAATGCGGCCAGGTTTGTGATGATGAATTTGGAGGGACAGACTCCGCAACAGTTGGGAAGTCCTTCTGGGGAAGGTGGTTTGGAATTGTGCGATCGTTGGATTCTTTCTCGCTACAATCAAGTTGTGCAGCAAAGCCGCAATTGTTTGGAAAATTACGGTTTGGGGGAAGCGGCGAAGGGACTTTATGAGTTTATTTGGGGCGATTTCTGTGACTGGTATATTGAGTTAGTCAAGTCCCGCTTGCAACAGGATGCTGAACCAAATTCTAAGAAAGTGGCACAGCAAACTTTTGCTTTTGTGTTGGAAGGGATTCTGAAACTACTGCATCCTTTTATGCCACATATTACTGAGGAGATTTGGCACACTCTGACTCAAACAGGTGATGATCAATGTTTGGCTTTGCAAGCTTATCCAGAGGCGGATATCTCGCTAATTAATGCTGAATTAGAACAGCAGTTTGAGTTGTTGTTCGGTACAATTCGCACAGTTCGCAATTTGCGGGCAGATGCTGATATCAAACCCAGTGTGAAGGTGACGGCGATTTTGCAAAGCGAAAGCGAGAAAGAACGCCAAATAATTTCAGATGGAGGTGTTTACATTCAGGATTTGGCCAAAGTCGAAAATCTGACAGTTACTGCTAGTTTGGATGCAGATTTGGGACAGACAATTGCTGGGGTTGTCGGTACTGTGCAAGTATTGATTCCTCTCGCTGGGGTGGTGGATTTGGTGGCTTTGCGTGCTAAATTAGAAAAAAAGTTGAGTAAGGTGGAAGCTGAAATTAAGCATACTGCGGCGCGCTTGACTAATCAGAAGTTTGTGGATAAGGCTACTCCTGATGTTGTTCAGGGGGCGAGGGATGCTTTGGCGGAAGCCGAAAAACAAGCGGAGATTTTGCGCGATCGGCTAAAGGTGTTTTAAGAGTTGACTGGTGACTGGTGACTGGTGACTGTTTGTAGTCAAGTTGTAGGGTGCGTGAGGGCGAAAAATCTTGGAATTCCAATGAAAATACTGACTCTCACCCACCGCTGGCGCGATCGGCTAAAGTTGTTTTAAGAGTTGACTGTTGACTGTAATCTTGTTCCCAGGCTGTACCCATTAGTGACAACAAACACGTTAAACATACCCTCTCTTTTGTTTTTATCGAAGTCTAGATCCCCCCTAACCCCCCTTAAAAAGGGGGGGACAAGAGCGCTCAAAGTCAACCCCTACTCCCCTTAAGAAGGGGGATTTAGAGGGATAGAGTCTCGGCTACAAGCGAGATATACGAATAACCAATAACTAATAACTAATAACAAATCACCCTCATGTTATATTTAGCCCAAGTACAAAATCAGGAAAATTTAGGCGACATAAGTCTGCAATTGCTGGCTTGCCAAAATTCTGATAATACTTGGGCTATTCTTAGTGAAAAATTTTTCTTGACATTACAGAAAGATTTTGCTCAAAATTCAATTAACTCTGCAACGAATGTTTTAAATGAAGGAATTTTAGTATTAGCAAATGTTGACGAAAATAGCCAGGTTTTGCATATTCAAGCAGCTACAAACTGGGTACTACAATTAGTAGAAAAATATTTAACAACAGGCTTTACTCCCGATTTTTTGCAGCAAGAAGCCCAGAAAGCAGAAGATTGGAGGCAATCTCTCACTTTGCAGAGTCAAGAATTGTCTCGCCGCTTGATTGAAGTTGAAGCCCGCCGAGAACAAATTCAAAATTTAGAAGCAAAACTCCAGCAGGAAAAGCAATTGTTGGAAAGTTCGATCGCCCAATTGAAAATTTCACCCGCTACACCGCCACTTTGACTCCAATTAACACACAACAGGTAGGGACACGGCACTAGCGCATCCCCACAAACCTAATATGCAATTTGCTGGACATCATATAATTTGTAACTTGACAAATACCCCTTACCCGTTTCCTAATCGCCAGCAAAATTGCCTGCGGTTAAAGCACTTTTGACTTCATCCAAGCGGCGGGGAGACACAGCAGTTTCTGAGAATTGCTAACATAAGCCCGCTTCTGGAAAACATCGTACTGATTGCGTTCGATCGCATTTAAGATTCTGCTGTACAGCATAGTAGCCGCCCAAACAGTCCAGCGGATATCGGGACTGAGCACTTTAATTCCCGGTTCGGCGCTGGCGTATAATTTGCGAGCTCGCTGAATTTGAAACCGCATCAATTCCCGCCAGCGGTTGTCAATTACACCGTTGAATAAATCTTCTTCGGTGTAGTTAAACAAGGCTAAGTCTTCTAAGGGAATGTAAATGCGGCCGCGGCGGGCGTCTTCTCCGACATCGCGCAGAATATTAGTCAACTGCTTAGCAATACCCAGGGCTATCGCTTCTTCTTTGGGAATTCTATTCCCCCAATGCCAATTCCAGTTAGCAGCGGAACTCGATTCGCCTACACCCATGACAGACATCGACATCAGCCCTACAGTACCCGCTACTCGATAACAGTAAAGATTGAGCTCATCAAAAGTTTCGTAGCGGCTACGGTACAAGTCCATTTGCTGGCCCGCAATCATCTCTCGAAACGGCTGAATGTCGATCGGGAAACGAGACAGCGTATCCACCAAAGCTACGTCGTAGTCGTCGTGAGGATGGCCGGCAAACACAGATTCTAGCCGTTTTTCCCACAGATTGAGGGTTTCAGGGGTCGTTGCATCAGAACCCGGCCCGTCTACGAGTTCGTCGGTGCGGCGGCACCAGACGTAAATCGCCCAAATCGCCCGACGCTTGGCTTCGGGCATGAGTTGAGTGCCTAAATAAAAATTTTTGGCATAACTCGCCGTGACTTGGCGGCACAGTTCGTAGGAGTCATCCACAGAAGCCAGAGTTCTCATGCACTGGAGTTTTGACAGTTGCAGCATCCGAGAATAAGAAATTTAAAGATTAGAACTGATTTTCCCCCGTTTAGAAAACGGGAGATTCTTTTACGTCTTTATGAAAAATTCTTAATTTTTCATTTGTTATTGGCCGTCGAAATAGCCTGCGCTGTCAGCTTACCAGAAAGCACAGCACCTTCCATACTTGCAAGATAACGTTGCATTGTATAATCCCCCGTTAGATAGAAATTGCTAATGGGAGTTGTTTGTGTGGGACGGCACTGCTGGCGTCCGGGAGTGGCTTTGTAGACGGAACGAGGGGTTTTGACTACGTGATATTTGAGCAGTTTGGCTGGTTCTGGGATTTGATCGGGAAAGAGTTTTTCTAACTCGACCATTGTGGCTGCGACGATATCTTCGTCAGATTTGCCTATCCAGTCTTTGGCCGGTGCTAAAACCAGTTCCAGCATGGATTTGTCTGGGTTGGCATATTCGCGGCAGGTGTTGCTCATGTCGGCGTAGACGCTCAGCAAGGGCGATCGCGAGAACAGCAAATGGTCGATTTCAGTTAGCTTGCGATCGAACCACAAGTGTACATTAATGACGGGTACTCCCTCCAAACCTTCAAGCTGTTTGAAATAATCCATTTCGCCCCAAGGTTTCGGCATCATCAACTTGAGCGGGTCAACAGGCATCGCGGAAACGTAAATATCGGCCGTCAGAATTTCTGACTCTGCCCCTTTTACTCCCCGAATGTGGAAGCCGCGCACCGTGTTGTCATCGTTGAGCAAAAACTCTTTGATGGGTGCATTCAGCCGTACTTCACCGCCGCGCTCAGTTATGTAGTCTACCATCGGCTGACACAACCTCTCTGTGGGGGAACCGTCTAAAAAGGCCATTTTCGAGCCGTTTTTCTCTTGCAAGAAGCGGTTGAGGGCTGTCAGCAGTATGGTTGCGGATATTTCGTGGGGGTCGATGAAGTTGAGCGCCTTGGACATGGCGATGAATACTTCTTTTTCGACTCTGGGGGGGACGTTTTGCTTTTTCAGCCAGTCGGAAAACGAGTATTTGTCCATTGCTTCGACGTATTTTTGACCCTGAAGCATCGCCGGAATCAAACCTATACCGAAGCGGATTTTTTCGGGCCAGGTGAGCATATCGTTGTTGCTCAAGATGGCTGCGACGCCGTTGAAGGGGGCGGGAAGGTCGGGAAAGTCAAAGCGGGAATAGGTTCCGGGGGTTTCCGGCTGATTGAAAATCATCGAGTGCTCTTTCCATTGCAGCCTGTCTTCAATGTCGAGTTCTTTGAAGAGTTGGAGCATATTCGGGTATGCACCGAAGAAGATGTGGAGGCCGGTTTCATACCAGTCGCCGTCTGCATCTTTCCAAGCGGCGACTTTGCCGCCGAGTACGTCCCGACTTTCTAGGAGGATGGGGGTGTGGCCCGCGTCGGTAAGATATTTAGCGCAGGAAAGTCCTGCTAAGCCTGCTCCGGCGATCGCAACTCGCATTTGATACTACTTGGCCTCTGTGTTCGCTTCGGTTTAATTATACTTTACAACTCGTTACATTTTTTTGCGGAAATCTGTAGGGACGCGGAACTGCCCGTAGGTGTCAACAAACACGTTAAACCGACAGTGCGACAGTCCTCCCGCCTACCCGACAGTCCGGCAAGGGTTGAAACCCCTGCCTCAAAGCGAAAGTCCTCGCTCAAGAGGACTAATGAGTTCTTCAGTCCTCTTGAGCGAGGACTTTCGCTATTAGACTAGACAGGGAATTCATTTCCTAGCGGACTGACGGACTGGCAGATGGTCGGCTTAATTTGCTACTAATGACCATCGAGGTACTCAGAAACCGGGTTTTTGCCAGAAAACTTTGTTACACCGTGTAGAAACCCCAAAAAACCCGGTTTCTTGACTCACCCGCGAAAGGTGCGATAGGCTGCTAATGCTGCTTGTTTCACGGTTTCGGGGACGATCGGAAAAGTAGTCAAAATATAGGCAAATTCTGCTTCGGTTAAGCCGTAAAGGTGGGCGATGATGCCGTCTAATTCGGCACGCAATTTAGCCCGTTCTGTTTCCTCGGTAACACCTTCTCGGTGGGAGTTTAAGCCGACTTCTTGGGCTAATTCGTCAAATTCTGGGGCGGTACAGATTAGTTTGGCGGCGCGCTGTACGATATCCGAGAAGTATTTGTCACGAGTTGTTAATCGCGGTACGGGAAGTTGGTATATGTAGAACATATTAATGTTGGCTGCCACTTGTTGACGCAATGCAAAATCTACACAAAAACTATTCAGCGCAGCACAAATGAATAATGTATATTTATTTTCTTGAGTTGGAGAGGCAATATTGAGCGAATTACCACAAACTACTTTTGAAGCCAGTATGGTACCAATAAGAGTTCTAGAATCGGTACTCCTAGCAATTGCACGATATCCAAAACGGTAACACTGATAATCAAAATTTTGACCGTTATCTATACCATTCCTTCCCAATAAAGCCTTTCTCGCTTCCTTTTCATCCACCCAATACCTCGGTTCAGCGTAGAGATGAGTAAACTGATGAATCATCTTACCTTCATAAAGAGCTAACATCCCGGGTGATTGCCCGCCATGATGTTAAAGTCAATATTCGGCAACGGTTCCAAGTCGTTGACATTCTGCGCCGCCGAAACTAAGGCTAAAAACAGTCGCTATTTCGCAATTTCCACTGCTTATGGCATGATGTCCACGCCGTAGAGGTTGTCGCTAATAATCCGTTTTTTTATATAGTAGTTGAGTGAAGTATGCTCGGTTTCTATGGTTTTTAGTAAGTCATTGAGGTAGCGATCGTTTAAAAAATTACTTGTACCGATGACTGTTGAATAGATGTAAATCAGCGTTTTCATGGCTGCGACTAAAAACACGCCGGAACCGCAGGCTGGGTCTAATAATGTTAAGTTTGGGAGGATTTCTGTTAGCAGGTGGTGGCAGAGATTGGCGTCGAGATTTGTAAGGAGTCCGGTGATGGTTTCAAAGCTAGGGGCGGTGCCCCCGTGCCCGCCCTCTGTGCCGTAGTTGCCCTGATTGGTGGGAAGATGGATTATCCCAACCGAGTTTTTGGACAAACAATTTGTTGAATTCAAAGTCTTGGAAAAGTTCGCGAGATTCTTGAAGTGTTTGTGGCATAGTTATATATGAAGGAATAAGCGGGTGAGTTTTGTAACTTCAAGCGAAAAGGTAATTCATACCGTGAATCAGCAACGCCGTCATTCCTATCTAAAATCTATAATCTAAAATGGTATTACCTCAACCACAACTTAATAGTATTGTCTTTAGAACCGCTAGCAATAGTTTTGCCATCGGGACTAAAAGTAACCACATAAACCTCATCGGAATGTCCCGTCAAAGTATTCAGCAACTCTCCGGTAGCAAAATCCCAAATTTTAATAGTTTTATCCTTGCTCCCGCTCGCAATAAACTTCCCGTCCGGGCTGATAGCAACCGAGACAATATCGTCAGAATGTCCCTTGATGGAGCGAATTAAATCTCCTGTTTCGATATTCCAGATTTTAATAGTTTCATCGTAGGAACCGCTAACAATTGTCTTGCCGTCTGGGCTAACAGCAATCGACCTCACGGGCTCGCCGTGTCCCTCAATAGTTTTGAGCAACGCCCCTGTTGCTACATCAACAATTGTAATTTTTTTATCCTTAGAAGCGCTAACCAAACTTTTTCCATCTGGAGTGAAAGCCACAGAATAAACAAAATCTGTATGGTCTGGCAAATTGTAAATCAAACGACCAGTTGCTGCATCGGAAATCTTTGTGGTTTTGTCTCCGCTACCGCTAGCAACAAGCTGTCCGTCGGGGCTGAGAGCGACAGACCAAACAGAAGCAGTGTGGTCGAGACTGCGAATCACTTGCCCTGTTTTCAAATCCCACAGCATGACTCGCCAAAAACCGGTTCCAGTCGCCAGTTTCGTACCGTTTGAGTCAAAAGCAACCGACCAAATGGTGGATGAATCTCCTGGAAAAGTGCGGATCGACTTGCCTGTAGCTAAATCCCAAATTTGGATGGTTTTGTCTTTAGAACCGCTGGCTAACATTAAGCCGTCTGGACTGAAAGCAACAGATCCAACTGCATCTGAATGCTGAGCGAAATTTTTGACTTTGGCGTTCTTCCACAGCAGACCTGCTTGGCACTGTTCCTGTAACTTCTGAGTGGACGCAGCGCTGCTGTTGGTGTTGGCAATTGTTGGTATTTGGCTGATGCAGTCTTCATAATTGCTGGCTTTATAAAGAGCTTCAATTTGATTGAGCTGTTGGGATTCTTTCTGGGCTCGCTGCTGCCATTCTTGCCATTTGAGATAGCCGTAAATTCCGCCGATCGCAGCTAAGATAGCCGCCATTGTTGCCCCGGCAAGATAAGGATTGAATTTGCGAGTTTCTTTGGGGACAAGCACTGCTGGGCTGGCGATCCTCTCCGAGGGCTGCGCTAACGAGAAATCGGTTTTTCCGTTCTGATTTACCTGCGGGGATACCGCCGGACTTGCCTGCAATTCGACTTGAGGGGCGCTGCTCGCTGGTGGCGGATTGGGGTTGCGATGTCCCTCCAAAACTGTGGATATCGCCTTGTACAATTTAGCAAATAAAGATTTAGGAATGACTAATTCTTCGATTATCGCGGCATCTTCGTCAGTAAGCCCTAAAACTTGCTGCAAGCGTTTTAACTCGTCGCGAGTTTCCAGAGAAAAGGGATATTCTTGCTGCATTGCTTCTTGCAGTGATTGTTCGTAGCGTTCGCCTTTTTCCCTGTATTTCCGGTAAGGGTTCAATACCTCATCTTCGATCGCCTCTGCTTCTTCTGGTAGCAATTCTAAACTGACGCGCAGTTCATCTAATATTCTCCGACCGACGACTGTAATGTCACCGCGGCTGCTGCTGCGCCGATCGACTTCTTCGCGATATATTGTCAGCTTGGGAATCCGCGCCCGCGATCGATCGCCAATTTTCCTCAAATCGGCTAAAGCTTCCGCCGCCGACTGGTATCTCTCCCGAAAATCGTAGCGCACCATATTATCCAAAACATCGGCCAGCGCTTGGGAACACGTGGCTAAATGCCGCCAAACAATTTCGCCTTTATTAGAATTTTTCAAATCCCGCAGTTTCGGCAAATCGTAAGCGGGTAAACCCGTCATTGCTTGGATGCCAATCATTCCCAAAGCGTAGATATCGCTGTTGAGTTGCGGGTTGTATTGAAATTGTTCGATCGGCATATATTCCAGCGTGCCAATCCGCACAGTTACCGGCGCTTGTCTTTGAGCGATGTGAATTTCTTTCACAGAGCCAAAGTCGATCAAAACTAACTTGTTGTCTGAATAGCGGCGGATTAAATTCGCTGGTTTAATATCTCGGTGAATTACTCCCTGTCCGTGTACAAATACTAAAATTTCTAACAGTTCCTTCAGCAAAGGAATCATTTTTTCTTCGCTTACGGGTTTACCTGGTACAATCTCGGTTGATAGCGAGTGACCGGCAACAAAGGATTCAACTAAGAAAAATTCTTCGTTTTCTTCAAAATAAGCGAATAGCTGAGGAATTTGGTCGTGTTGACCGAGCCTTTCTAGAACTTCTGCTTCTTTTTGAAAAAGACGGCGCGTAGTATTAATTAATTTCGGTTCTGTGGTACCGGGACGCAGGTGCTTGACAAAGCACTGCGGTTCTCCCGGACGGCGAATATCTTTGGCCAGATAGGTTTGTCCAAATTCTCCTGTTTCTATGACTTCAATGATTTGATAGCGTCCATCTAAAAGTTGGCTCACCATGATAATAACGCAGCCTTTTTTTGGTTGATTTTCGCAAGAAACAGTTGCAATGTTGAGTCAGTTGTATAGCCTTTTTCAGGGAAATTAGGTGTTCCTGGGCATTGGCAAAACAGGGCATTGGGCATTGGCCAAACAGGGCATGGGGTATTCGGAATAGTTGTTTCTTTCCTTCTTTTTTCTTTCCTTCTTCCGACTTTCATCGGAGTTCTTCCCTCTGACTTCTTTCCTTCTGACTTCTTTCCTTCTGACTTCTGACTTCTGGCTTCTGACTGAGATAGTGCACCATTATCAATTACTTGTTTAGGAACAGGCAAGATGCCTGTTCCACAAGAAAACTCATTCTTTGTGGAACGGGCATCTTGCCCGTTCTTGACAATAGTGCAACATCTCAGTTCTGACATACTTTATCTTTTCAACATCTGCAAAGCTTGATATCCCAAAAAGAAAAAACCCAAAGCGCCGAGTACCGCTATCGTGTTCGCAAACACATCGACTGTAAAAAATTCGCCCATTGCAATATCCTCTGAAAACTGATATCTATCCTCGGCTTTTCGGTCGCTGTCTGGGTGAGGGGTCTTGCCCCTCGCTGCGGGCGAGCCGAAAGATGCTCACAAATTATAGCAAAAGAGGCGGTCAAAATAACTTTTCGGGCGATCAACTAGCTTTTTGTTTTAATATTTTTTAATATTTAGGGAGACAAATCGTGTACCGAAATTTTGAGGTCAGTTCGCTTTGATATTGTTAACCCTGCTAATTTTTTCTCTCATTGTAAGTAGAGCTTACACTAAGAATTTGCGCCAATCGGTCAAAAAGGCGCCTCGAACCGACACAAGTTCCGCCAGGCCCTCACCGGAATCGGCCGCGCAGTTCCCTAAAGTTTCGGTAATCGTACCAGCATACAACGAGGCAGAGAATATTCGGGATTGCGCGATCGCCATTTTGGAGAGTACACCGCTGTCTGTGGACAACTTAGAGGTTTTAATTGTAGACGATCGCTCGACAGACGACACCAAGGCGATCGGGCAATCCCTGCAACAGCATCTCAACGACCCCCGGCTTAAAATATTAGCAGGTCAGCCGCGACCTGCGAACCAATATTGGGCCGGCAAAAACTGGGCCTGCGCCCAAGCTGTTGAGATAGCAACCGGAGACTTCTTATTATTTATCGATGCCGACGTGCGACTCAAACCAGGGGCGATCGAAACCGCTATTGCAACAGCAGAAACTGAGAAAATAGATTTGTTCACCTGTATGCCAGCCCTGGTTTGCGAGTGTTTTGCCGAGTGGTTGGTGCAGCCGATAATGTTCAGTCACCTAGCAGTTTGCTACGACTTTACCGCCGTCAACGATCCGACAACAAACAGTGCTTTTGCGGGCGGGCCGTTCATGTTATTTAGGCGATCGGGCTACGAAAAAATTGGAGGTCACGAAGCAGTTGCAAGCGAAATTGTGGAAGATGTGGAATTAGCTAGGCGCATCAAACGTGCGGGTTTAAAGCTCGGACTTTATTCCGGGTCAAATTTGGCATCCGTGCGGATGTATCGGTCTTGGAGCGCATTGTGGGAAGGCTGGACAAAGAATCTGTATCTCGGCGCTAACCGCAGTTGGGGCTTGATGGTTTACATGGCTGCAATTATGTTATTTCTTTATTCGATGCCGTGGTTGGCATTAGGTATTTTGCTGGTCAACGGGGACTTCGCAGAAATTCTGACTATCACCAATTACCAATTACCAATTATTAATTACCAATTGCCAATTACGTGGTTAACTATTTGTTTATCCGTAATCGTAATTTGGCAGCATTACAATTTGCGCCACTTGGGTGCCGAGATTTCTGAGTGTCCGACGAAATACTGGTGGTTGGGAGGTTTGGGAGGTGCGTTAGTGGCGGCGATTGCGATCGGTTCTGCGATTAAAACCGAAACCGGTTGGGGATGGACTTGGCGCGGTAGAACTTTACAAATTAAGAGTTAATTAAGACTTACGCATGGAGTCCCAGAAACCTGTTTTTTTTGCGATTCTCAATAACCCTTTTATGGGCGGGCAGGATGCCCACCCCACAATAAAATTCACTCTTTGTGGAACAGGCATGATGCCTGTTCTTGAGAATGGTGTAATTTGTGGAACAGGCATCATGCCTGTTCTTGAGAATGGTGTAAGATATTCTATACTGCCGCGTATACAAAAGCAGGTACACGCTTGTAAGCAGGCGTACCCGATCGCCTTTCAATCTCCGGGTGAAAAATCACATTAACTTCAGGATAAAACATCAAAGCAGCACCCTCACGAACCGCCCCGTAAATCACCTCGACATTTTCCATTTTCCCCACATTTCCCTGCACGGTCACGCGCTGATGTTCTTGCAAACCCGCGCTTTCTGCATCCGCACGATTCATCAAAATGCAGTTGCGGTGCGGCATTCCCCGGTACTTATCATCAATTTTGTAAACCACAGTATTGTGCTGAGAATAGCTGCGTCCCGTCATCAATGCCACAACAATACCCTGTGTTGATTCCGATACTCCAAACTCTTGAGGTTGCGGTAGTTTCAGCTTAGGTAAAGGCGTGACAAACATCTTCGCTTTTCCAGACTCTGTAGGAAATTTAGGTTCAGTAAAAATGCGACCGCTGATGGTGAATTCCTCTTTGGTTTCATCAATTGTCGCTATTTTTTCATAGCCCGGAATAGTTTTAGCAATCAATTGCCGAACGTATTTTGTGTCTTGAAGTTGGCGCCAATCAACGGGAAAATCGCCGTGAATTCGGCTGGCTAATTCCGTCAAAAATTGTACCTCGGGAATCAGATCGGCATTTTTGAGATGAGTTTCACCCTCATCATTTAAACGCACAAAATTATTTCCCGATTCCACCGTTGTTTTGTGGGGATTTTCAAAGCGATTCAGTACCGGAATCACAATTGTATTGTGTTTGGCTAATCCGTGAAAATGCCCTAAATTCGGTTTGGTGGCGAGGTAGATAACGGTTTCAACATTGCTTAAAGCGCGTTTTACCTGAGTTGAATCTGGATTCGCCCCGTACAAATTACCGCCCAGACAGATCAGCGTATCGACTTTGCCTGCATATGCTGCTTCAATTAGCGATCGAGTTTCGTAACCCTTAACAGGGCTGAGGGGACGATCTAACAGTTTTTCGAGAGCCTCTTGGATTTCTTTTTTCAGCTTCACAGTGACGCCCATAGAGCCGAATCCTTGGACGTTTGAGTGTCCTCTGACGGGCATTAATCCCGCCCCTTCTTTGCCGACATTTCCCGTCATCAATGCCGTATTGGCGATGCTGAAAACATTATCTACACCGTTATCGTGTTGGGTAATTCCCATCGCCCAACCGAATACAACCCGCTTTGAAGTGCCTATGATTTTGGCTGCTGCCTCTATTTCTGCTTGGGAAACTCCGCAGGTTTTAGTAATAGTTTCCCAAGAGGTTTCGCGGGCGTGCTGTACTACTGCTTCCCAGCCTTCTGTATGAGCTTGCAAGTATTTTTTGTCCAGCAATCCTTGTTCGATTACAGACTTTTGAATGCCGACAAATAGCGCCGTATCGCTGCCCGGAATTGGCTGCAAGTATAACGAGGAAATATCGGAACCGGGGATGAGCGACTTGACAGGAAAAGCCGGAGAACCAAACTTGACTAACCCGATTTCCATCACCGGATTGATTACAATTATTTTACCGCCTTTGTCGCGAATTTTAATCAATTCGTTCATCAAGCGGGGATGGTTGTAGGAAGAATTGCTGCCCGCGAGCACGACGCAATCTGCTTGCTTCAAGTTTTCTAGGCTCACTACCGAGGTGCGGGTGGCAAACATTTCGCTTAAGCCAGTTGTCGAGGGAGCGTGGCAGAGATCTGAACAATCTGCTAAGTTATTGGAACCCATCGCCCGCATCATCAATTGCAGCAGAAAAGCCGCTTCGTTGGAAGAGCGGCCGGAACTGTAAGATGCCACTCGTTCGGGGGTTTTGCGAAAAGCAGCTTCGGCAATTTGATAAACTTCTTCCCAAGAAATGCGATCGTAATGAGAGGAACCAGCCCGCAAAATCATCGGAAAACTCAGCCTTCCCAACCTATCGGCTTCCATTGAAGTTAATTGCTGAAGTTGTGCAATACTCTGCTGTTCAAAAAATTTAGTTGAGATAGCCGGCTTGATTTCAGCGGAGATTGCTTCGACGCTTTTCATGCACCGCTGAAGTTTTTCGCCCTCTTCATTTGTAAAACCTCCTTTCTGCCCGCCAGTGCCCCAAGAACAGGACAAACAAGCACTTTTGTGCAGCAAAGTTTTCCAAAGTTTCGGGCCTTCGGGGGACAATGTATGTTTTGCCCAATATTCTATTACGGGCAAACCGCCACCTATCTCTGGTGTTTCCTCGTTTGTCTCGTTGAAGGGCGGGAGTGGTTGGACATTTTGGGAGTTGATATCCATGCGGTTTACCTTTTGTTGGAATTGCAGATTGAGGCGGCGGGCGAACCGCCAAAGGAGTTAAGTTTATTACTGGAATTTTACCGCAAATTTAAAGCATAAAAAACCAGTCAACAGATAGATATTTTAATCTAAATTAAAATCGAGGTTCGCAGTCACGAATGCAAGTTTTTATTCCTCCGCCGACAAAGGGATGCAGTCCTCACTAAAGGGTTTACTTCCTCTTATTTAACGCCTGTTTCCCAAATCCAAGACAAAGCAGTCGATCGCCCTCAGCAACATTCGGGTCATTTTGCAAATAATCTCCCAACCACTCGCAACTCCGAGCAATAATATTATTCAGTTCCAAATTCTCCACAGGCAACAGAATTACAGTCCTATCCCTACTAGCAAAAGCCAGAGTTTTGCTGTCCGAACTAAAAGTAACGCTCAACACCCGATCGCTCGATTCCAAAGTCTTCGATAGCAGCGCCTTCTTGCCGTCAAAATCCCACAGCTTAACAGTATTTCCCCCACTCGCCGCCGCAATCAATTTGCCGTTGGGACTAAAACTCACGCTTTCTACAGTATCGCTGTGGTCGAGTTTTTCAGTTAAATTTGTTACCTTGCCATCAAACCCCCACAAGTAAACTTTTTTGTCAGCGCAAGCAGCAGCAATAGTCTTGCCGTCGGGACTGAAACTAACATTTTTAACGCTGTCTTGGTGGTCCAGAGTTTTCAGAATCTTCGCCGACGAACCGTTAAATTGCCACAGGTAAACTCTCTTTTCTCCGGTAATTTCAAAAGCCTTTTTCTTCCCGCTTGCCTTGCCCTCAGCAGCCGTAGCAGTAGCTATAGTTTTGCCGTCAGGACTGAAGCTAACGCTAATTACTGGATTGCTGTGATCGAGTTTGGCAAACAAAGTTGCTTTAGAACCGTTCCAGCGCCAGAGGTACAATTTGCGATCGGCACTTGCGGCCGCAATTATCTTTCCGTCTGGACTAAAACTCACGCTTCTGACAATGCCGCTGTGGCTGAGAGTATCTAACAGTTTCCCGTTTAAACTCCAGATTTTCACTGTTTGGTCATCGCTGGCAGAAGCAACTGTTTTATTATCAGGCGAAATGCTCACCCAGGTAACAGAATCATTGTGACCTTCTAAGGTTTTGAATAAACTACCGTCAGCGTGCCAAAGTCTCACCGTTTTGTCCCCGCTAGCAGAAGCAATTGTTTTGCCGTCAGCACTAAAACTGACTTTGTAAACCCAGTCTCCGTGCCCCGATAAAATCTTATTCAACGGAGTGCTGTCCGGTTTCCAAAGTTTTACCATTTTGTCCTTACTTGCGGAAGCAATAGTGCCGTCGCTGCTGAAACTTACGGCCCTCACGTCGTCTTGATGTCCTCGAAAAGTGTTGAGCAAAGTGCCGCTGCGACTCCAAACTTTCACCGTATCGTCTGCACTGCCGGTGACAATTTTTTCGCCGTCGCGACTGAAACTCGCGCTGACAACTTCATCGTTGTGTCCTTTGAGAGTTCTGATTTCCTCACCGTTTCGGTTCCAAATTTTGGCTGTGGTGTCGGCACTTGCTGAGACAAGTTCTCTACTATTTGGACTGAATTTAACGCTGTAAACAATTCCAGAATGCTTGGTTAATGTTTTGGGATTAATTTTAAATTTCTGGGTTTTACTGTCTCGGTTCCAAAGTTTGACAGTTTTGTCAACACTTGCTGAGGCAATTGTTTGGCCGTCGGGACTGAAACTGACGCCGAGCACCCAGTCTTTGTGTCCGGTTAAGGTTTGCAGCAATTTTTTGTCTGTCAGGTTCCAGATTTTGACGGTGTTGTCGTGACTGGCGGAAGCTAGGGTTTTGCCGTCTGGACTGAAACTGACGCTGGTGACGATATCGCGGTGGCCGGATAGAATGGCGATCGCACTTTTGTCGTTATCTACTTGCCAAATTCTAATTGTACGATCGGCACAACCAGTAGCGATCGTTTTCCCATCGGGACTAAAACTAACACTCGTCACGCTATCTGGGTGATTGAAAGTTTTTAATAACTTACCTTCTTTGCTCCACAATTTAACAGTTTTATCAGCACTTGCCGAAGCAACTGAATTGCCGTCGGGACTGACACTCACATCCAAAACAAACTTGCTGTGCATCTCGAAACGGTTGCGTTCTTGCACCCCGGAAACTGCTTGTCTGAGTCTTTCAGCAATTTGATTTTTAGTCTCCACAGGTAGCGCTGTACTTTTCTGAGAATCACGACCGATTTTGATACTATTTCCCAACACTCCTAATTGATTTTTTTCATTAGAAAGCACCAAAGCTTCCGACGCCGAATTTAGGGCATCAGTCCGACTTTTTTCTGCTTCTTGCCGTGCGCTTTCTGCTAATTTTGCTTGCTCGAATGCCATGCCGGAAACACCTGCGAGTACAAGCACTCCTAGAACCGCCGCCCGCAATTGCCATCTCCGACTTTGGTAAAGTTGAGCTTCCGCTTGGTACTGTTTGTCTCTAGCTTCCGACAGCAAAGCATCTTGCTCTCTGTCTTTGCGAATTTGTTCAATTTCATCTCGGTTAATTTGGTTTTGCTTTCGCAGTTCCTCAAATTCTGCCTTTTGATCTAATTCTTGCTGCTGGCGAATGAAGCTAACTAAATAATCGTGAACGAGCTGATAAAGCTCGGCCGGTAGTTCCGTCCATCGAAAAACTAAACCCGAGTTTACTAACAGTTCTAAGACTAAATCTAATTTATCACCTTCAGCAAATGTCGCTAAATTAGAGGCTAATTCTGCGCGGGTTTTTAGCGGACGTATCTCCTCTTCATCTGTGAGCAAATACAATACTCTGCGTGCAGCTACTTCATTCTCGGGGCCGCAATCTTTGATGACTTCTTCGAGAAACCTTTCGACTAATTTTTGTTGCGGATTGTTGCCGAGTTCCTGATATTGACTTAAAGTTCTAATGTTCTCTTGTTGCAGTTGAGCGCCGACAAGTTGTAGTTCGATCGGGCGGACTTCTCCCAATTCTCCAGCTAAATTTTTGACTAATTCTTCGATCAGATCCGGTTCTAAGTAAAACTGCGCTCGCTCAGTTAAAGTGCGAATTACCGATCGCGCATCTAGCAGCGAAAAATTTCCCAAATAAAACAAAATATTTTTGCTGAGAATGTCCTCTAAAATATCATTATTAACCAATCCTGTCGGGTTTTTGGGTCGGGAAAATTCCAGCAAATAGTGCAGGTAATCTTCCCGCAAACACAGGACGACTTTTAAATATTTGATTTTCAAGCATTCCCGCAAAAAATCAAAAAATATTTGTCTTTCCGCTGGCTCTTTCCACACGAAAAAAAATTCTTCAAATTGGTCAAATATCAGAACAGTAACTAAATGTTCGGAATTTCTTTGCAGCTCCTTGATAATGTTTTTGTATTCGATCGCCTGTTGTTGTATGATTAATTCTACTGGCTGTGGCTGCTCCCTTTGATCCTCATTATTCCCAGTCGAGCCATCGTCAAAGCCCGAAATCAGATTTCCCTTGACTGCACCTGCTTCTACTGGAAAATCTACCGGAGCAATTTCTGATAGTGCTTCGGCAATTTCCGGATCGAATATTTCAGCTTTCCCAGCAGATAACTGTCTGGTCAATTCCCGTGGCCAGTTGTTGTAAACTTGCAGCACTACGGGTAAAACAGTCCGCCTTTCTATTTTTTTTTGTTTGAGAGCTGGTACTAATCCTCCCGTGAGTATTGAACTTTTGCCCACTCCAGACTGACCGTAAATTACTGTCAGTTTGTCGGGGGTATTGTTCATCCTATATATCAAGCGGTTGAGGTCTTGCTCTCTGCCGGAAGCAGTAATTTCGTCCGCAATAGTAGCAGCGCCGGCAACAGTTTCGGCGACGGAATTAACCGCTTCTCTGTGCGGCTGCAACTTTCCGGCTCCAATAAAAGCTCGGAACCGATAAGTATGTTCCACCGCTCGATAATCTTGCTTAATTTGAAATGCTTCGAGATATTCTCCCCTCTGAAAATAGAGCGATCGCAGCATTTCTAAAACCCGCAAATACAGTTGCGGATTGTAGCAAGGTTCGGTTTCCAAGCGAGCAAGCTCTAAATGTGCGATCGCCTCCTGTACCTCACCCAACTGACTCTGGGCCTCTGCTAAAATTAACAGATACAAGCCTAGATGCTGCGACTTTACAGGGGTTCCCTGTCCTGTCGCTTCTAAATTTGAATTGAGAACGTCTAGAGCGGTTAAAGCCCATTTTTTCGCCCCTTGCCAGTTCTTTTGCTCTAAGGCTACTCTAGCCAAAAAGCCGTAATCTTGAGCCAAATTAACTGCTGAATTTTCCATATTTTCATGTAACCTCCGAGCTTTGATAGCTAAATTCCACAGTGCATCCCAATCTTCTAAATGCTGCAATACTTCGCCAAGTTGATTGATGAATATACCAACGGCATCCGGCCGTCCCGCCCGTTCTAAAACATCAATACATTCCTGAAAATAATTCTTAGCTTCCGTCCAGTAAGGACGGTTGCCACTGCGGTGTTGTTCTGCTTGGAAGCGGTAGCAAAGACCGATGTGGAATAGCAGAATTCCTTCTAACACCGGGGCTGGGTGAACGGTAAATAACAAATCGCTAAATTCTGTTTTGGGGCCAATAAATGCTACTTGATACTTCCAAAAAGTGAGACTTTTTTGATACAATTCAATAGCCGCCGGGATGCGGTGACAAGCATATTCGTGCCTACCGCGAATAAATTGCAAACTCGCTTCAATAGCTGGTTCTAACCTGATGTTGCAAGTTTGCAAGTCTTGGCTAGCCGACTCTAATTCAGTCAAAGAGTTGGCTCCGAGAATGGCAGAATTACTTAAACGCCAATTGCCACTTTCTAAAATTTTGGAAAAAATGCGATCGGCACTTTTTCCCAGGAAATCCACCAAGTCCTCTGGGCCGAGCACAAATTCAACAGTGGTCGTCCAAGTCTCGATATCTGTTACTAACCGAATCAGTTTTTTTAAGATTTTGTCTGTCACCCACAGCACCACCGGGAAGGGAAAATTCTTCCGAAATTCTTCCCTCACGTAGTTGGTAGAAGTCAGCAGTCGATCGATCGCGCTTACCGATTCCAATCCAAACACCATTAAAGCTGACGGGTGGCTGCAGGAAAGTTTGGTTTCTATCGTCGTGTAAAGAGTTTTAACAGATGGCGGGAGGACAATTTCTCGAATCTCGATACCCGACTCCTCCCGCAATTGCCGTACAGTTTCCTCTCTCATAGCACTGTAATTGCACCGCACCAAAATCAGCGAAAATTGTCCCTGAGACATTCTCAGAGCTCGGGAGAGAGTTTGCAGCGAACTTTTGTTTTGCTGTGCTGCGGTGTCTTGCTGGCAGTGCGAATTAATCATAATTAATATTTGAAAAAGTTTCTGAGGATAGGTGCTGTAAACCGCCGACAAAAGGAAGTTCGGCAACGGATTATTTAACGGATGTAACGGATGGAATTTCGGCAACGGATTATTTAACGGATGTAACGGATGGAAGGAATCGATCGCAGGGGAAAGTGCAATTAAGAACGTCCTCACCGTTTTGGCAGTTGCTCTAACTTTACTTTTACCAGTTTTTACGTTTGCCAATCACAGCAAAGAATCACATGATTAATTTTATTTCTGCCCTTTTGGGCGATTTCCAATCACTGGGAACTATCAATTAGTTAATTTTATTTCAACCTACCTACTTATTGTTTTAGCCGATCGCATTAAAGCATACCCAAAAAAATACATACTCTGTTATTCGCATATTCCCAGCAAAATCAACCGAATTTTACTGAAATCTTGATAATTGCTCAAATTCTACCCAGCAAAAGAGTCTTTGTTTGCGGGGTTCCCAGCCATCGCCCCAATCGCCCAAATCCGATTCAGTTATTCGCATATCGCTGAAATGCGGCATTCCTTGCTTGCCTGGCCCCTCACATCACTGAGATAAACTACCGGCGGCGGCTCATCAATTACAGCTTGAAGATTGTTTGTCATAAATTTACTAATCTCAATATCTAAAGTAGCTGTAAAATCAGGTTCATCCCAATCCTCGCTTTCTTCAATGCTGATGGTTGTTGGTGTCGCCATATCAAAATCAAGCTCATCGCCCAAATCCGAAACTTTCTTAATTGGCTCTATTTTCTGACCGGTATCAGTGGCAAAAGCTTGAGTGGTATTGGCTATTAGTACGAGCGGCAGTGCTACTATGGCACTTATCGTTTGTCGCACCCTGATTTTCCTCATGGTATCCTCCTAGTATAAACTCAACTTTGGTGCTGCTAGACATTCAACATCCGGCGCTACTTTCCTGCGCTGTCATTAATTAATAGGGGTTTATTTTCTGATACAATATAAGCTCATCTGTGACACTTCGCTACAAGTTTGCTTAACGGAGGGTATCCGGTCAAGTGTTTGCCTTTGTATTTACTACGTGAAAACTCTTAAACAGTCAGGTTTTCCCGTTAAGTAATTCCCCAGCCTTTGCGAGTGTTCATCTCAGAGTCAAAGCAAAGTGGGTGAGAAGTTCGATCGCACACCAGTTTTCGCACACCAGTTTTCGGACTCCCGCGCTGCCACCAGCAAGCTGATGTGACATACCACAGCCACCGGATACCTGTCAATACTTATATCTTAACATTTCTAAGTTTTTTCATAATTCTCGTTACCAGGAAGAGCCTGGTAACGCAGCTCGGCGAGGCACAGCCTCCAGCCAAGTCGAGAGGGCTCCTATTTCGTCAAGCCGTGTTCGAGAGCGAAGCGAACCAACTCAGTACGGCTGTTAGTACCCGTCTTGCTAAACAAACGGCTGACGTACTTTTCCACATTACGCACGCTAGTTTCCAAGCGGCGGGCAATTTCCTTATTCATCAAACCTTGAGCAACCAAATCCAAAACACTTTGTTCTCGCGGAGTCAAATCAATTTTAATCGGCGAAGGACTCTGGGCGATCGAACTCCGCCCACTCAGCAAAGACTCAATTCTCGCCATTTGGCTTGTCAAAGCAGCAATATCGGGACTTTCAGCATTTTCGCTCGTATCCTTCGCAGCCGCGCGGCGGGCCAGCAAATTGGTTACTATTGCTACTAATTCATCGGGATCGAAGGGCTTAGAAAGATAAGCATCGCAACCTGCTTGATAGCCTTGAATACGATCGCTCGTCATCCCCTTAGCCGTCAAAAATACCACCGGCAAAGCCTTATAGCGAGGATCTTCCCGTACTTGCTTGAGAAATTGATAACCGTCCACCTGCGGCATCATAATGTCTGAAATCACCAAATCCGGATTAGTCTGCTGCAAGAGTTCCCACCCATCCCGAGCATTACTGGCAACCTCAACAGCAAAATCGCTATCTTCCAAATAAGCTTGTACTGCTTCCCGCAAGCCCGGTTCATCATCTACCAATAATAATCGTGCTGACATAGTTGTTACCCTTACGCTTTACCACTAATTTTTAATTTAGCCGAATTTAACTCTTCTTGTCACTCCATCCATCGAAGGAAGTTAAAAACTTGTTGTTCAACTCAAGAGTTTTGAGTTAGGTTTTGATCTAACGATTAAAAACTGATTAAATCTTTAATTCAAAACTCAAAACTCAAAACTCAAAATTATTCTTGAACTTTTCCACTTAAACTTTTGAACGATCGGTCAAAATTTCATAACCAGTTTCCGTCACCAACACAGTATGCTCAAACTGAGCAGACATAGCATTGTCAACCGTTACAGCAGTCCACTTGTCAGAAAGCGTCCGAGTGTACTTAGAACCGGCATTCAGAATCGGTTCGATCGCCAATGTCATCCCCGCTCGCAATTTCACGTTCGGCATTTCCCGCGTGCGAAAATTGAAAACCGACGGTTCCTCGTGCAAATTTCGCCCGACACCGTGGCCGGTAAACTCCTCAACGATGTTAAAACCGTTGCTTTTGACATGATCTTCGATCGCACCCGCCAGATCTAGCAAATAGGCTCCAGCCTTCACTTGTTCGATGCCTTTGTAGAGAGCTTCTTCTGCGACTCGGATTAATTTGGCAGATTCGGGAGTCACTTCCACAACTGCGATCGTGATGCAAGAATCGCCGTGAAAACCTTGGTAATAGGCCCCCGTATCTACCTTAAGAACATCTCCTGCCCGAATTACTTTTTTGGCGCTGGGAATGCCGTGAACAACTTCGTTATTAATGCTAGAGCAAATCGATCCTGGAAAACCGTGATAGCCTTTAAAACTCGGAGTTGCACCCATTTGGCGGATGCGTTTTTCCGCATAAGCATCCAAATCAGCAGTAGTCATTCCCGGTTTCACCATTTGGGAAATTTCTTTGAGTACCGTTGCAACGATTTTTGCTGCTTGCCGCATAATTTCGATTTCGCGTTCCGACTTAATTTCAATGCCTCGACGCTGTTTTTTGACTTGGGGTGCTTGAGTTGGGCTAGAAAGCAGACTGCTAAAAATATTCATGTATTGATTGGCGGGTAATTTTGTACTTTGACGGCAGGTTGAAGCAAAAAAAACGGCAAATATCCAGTTTTTTGTGGAAAAACGGGTGTCTTGTTCCGAACTGTCGATCGCTTGTCCTTTAAGCTAGCTTAATATTTTTCTCACTAATCGGCACGGGATTGGGGGGTCAACAAAGCGGTTTTAACCGCCGAGCCCGTTGGAGCGGGATTTCCGAGCATTCCTGTGAGGTTAGCAATTGCGGCAATTAACTTATTTATGTCAACTGGTTTAGATAAGTGCATCTGGAAACCCGCTTCCAGCGCTTGCTGGCGCTCTTCCTCTCTGGCGTAGGCCGTCAGAGCGATCGCAGGCATCTTTCCACCCCTGAGCACTTCCATTTCTCTCACCCGCCCGATCAACTCGTAGCCGTCTGCTTCCGGCATTCCAATGTCGCTCAGCAGCAGATCCGGCCAATAACTCTCCAGTCCAGCTAGAGCCTCGGCCACCGATGTCGCCGATCGCACCAGAGCTCCTTCGTCCTCGAGTAAAGCAATCAAAAACTCCCGCGTGTCATCGTCATCATCCACCACCAGCAATTGCAAATTAGCCAGAGTGGGGAGAACCTCTGTCGCGTCATTGAGCGGCGACCAATCATCGTCAGCAGCGAGGGCGTTTCTCTGTGCCACAGGTAAAGCCACCGTAAATTTCGCACCCTCGCCCGGATTATTCTCTGCCTGCACCCTACCGCCGTGCAGTTCCACCAAGTGACGGACGATCGCCAATCCCAGTCCCAAACCCCCGTAAGACCTAGTTGTGCTGCTATCAGCTTGGCGGAAGCGATCGAAAACATAAGGCAAAAAATCAGGAGCGATACCAATGCCGCTATCAATTATCTCAATTTGAGCCTCATCGCCAACTGACTCTAATCGCACCTCTACTTTACCCTCTTGCGGACTAAACTTAATCGCATTTGACAGCAAATTCCACACAATTTGCTGCAAGCGATCGAAATCGCCGATAACTTCACCTACATTTGGACTGCCCGTTAATTCTATGACTATTGATTTTTCCTCAGTCAGCGGTTGCAAAGAATCTATTGCCAGCTTGATTGCAGATTCCAACCGAATCGGATGCTTATTTAAATTCAGTTTCCCCCGCAGAATCCGCGAA
The DNA here is from genome assembly GCF_036700865.1 of Microcoleus sp. S13C4. Lineage (NCBI taxonomy): Bacteria > Bacillati > Cyanobacteriota > Cyanophyceae > Oscillatoriales > Microcoleaceae > Microcoleus > Microcoleus sp. S13C4. The sequence continues at coordinate 31,707 of NZ_JAUBPS010000005.1, read as the reverse complement.
ACATCTAAAATATCTTCAATGAGTTGCGCTTGAGATTTAGCATTGCGCTCAATTGTTTCTAGGGCTTTATCAATAGTTTCTTGGTCAAATCTTTTGGCCCGAAGCAGCCTAGACCAGCCTAGAATTGCATTTAAAGGAGTACGGAGTTCGTGAGACAGAATAGCTAGAAATTCATCCTTCATCTGGTTAGATCTCTCCGCTTCTTGCCGCGCCACTTGTTCCCGGAGTAGTCTGCCGCGTTCTTCCTCTGCTTGCTTGCGGTCTGTGACATCTCTAACCGTGCCCACGTGACCGATCAGTTTTCCCAAATCCGAAAACATTGGCGACGACTGCACGTGAACCCAACGCACAGTTTCGCTACCAGCTAATCGAAACTCGTTAGAATATTCCTGACTTTTTTTCATCCAAGCTAACCAATCTGTGACTACGCGATCGCGATCTTCTGGATGAACTTCCCGCTGCCAAACCTCGGCCAAGCTTTCCTCCAAAGTTAACCCACAAATCGCTTGACAACGGGGATTGATGTAAGTACAGCGGCCTTCAACGTCTGCCAAGTAAATTCCTAGCGGCGAACAAGCACACAAAGTGCGAAACCGCTCTTCACTTTTACTTAGTTCACTATTAACAGCAGCTAACTGTGTTGCTTGCTGTTTCACCTCGACTGTTTTTTGGAACAATTCCACAAATACCCCCACCTTCGATGTCAATATTTCCGGTTCCAAGGGTTTGAAGAGGTAATCCACCGCACCCAGAGAATAACCTTTAAACACGTGGGTGTCATTACTGCTGAATGCTGTGATAAAAATAATCGGAGTCGAGCGCGATCGATCTCTTGAGCGAATCAATGTTGCTGTCTCAAATCCATCCATTCCCGGCATCTGCACATCAAGCAAAATTACCGCAAAATCTTCATTAAGCAGACATCTCAGAGCCTCCGCGCCCGAACTAGCTTGTACTAGATTATAAGAGGGGCTGTTGAGAATAGCTTCGAGAGCTACCAAGTTTTCGGGGCGATCGTCAACTAAAAGGACATTTACTCGATGGGGGGACTGCAGATTCATAATTCTTTTAATCTTTAATTCTTAGCAAATTGACTAAACAGGGAGCGATTTTAGAGAGGGGTAAAATCCAGTCTACTTCAACATTTGCGATCGCCGACGCTGGCATGGTCGGGCATAGAGCTGAAGCCGGTTCCTCCACAAATGTCAATCCTCCCTCAGCTTTAATTTTTGCCAGCCCTTTACTGCCATCCGAATTAGCTCCCGTTAAAATTATGCCGATAACTTTCTCCCCAAAGGCATCCGCAGCAGACTCAAACAGCACATCGATTGACGGCCGCGCGTAGGACACTGGAGCCTCAGTTGATAGTGCAAATTTAGGAGTGCCGCGATTGGGGATTGGGGATTTTGAATTATGGATTGACTCCACTGCCACGCTCCCCCATTCTGTAAACTCGTTTTCATACAGGCTAAACTCCTCCTCAGAGGGCGATTCTATTAGCAAGTGATAGTCAGCAGGAGCCAAGTAAACCCGTCCAGGTGCGATCTCTTCTTTGTCTTGGGCCTCTGTGATTTGGAGAGAGCATTGCTTTTGTAAAAAATAAGTAAGCCTATTCTGAGAACTCTTATGGCGGTGTTGGACAATAACTACAGGCAAAGGAAAGCTTTGTGGCAAATCTGCCAGCAGCACAGTCAGAGCCTCTAGCCCTCCCAAAGACGTGCCCACAACCACTATTTCAAAATTTTTTTTATTTAACTCTTCGGTAGATTTTATCACTACTTTCAATTGGTTCATAGTATTTTTCATAAGGTGTAAAAGTCAGAGACTCCTGATGTCCTAGTCCTAAAACCCCAAACATTCCCAGGCTCTCATAAAAAAGCTTGTGTACCCGCTCTTGCAGGTGTGAATTGAAATAAATCATCACATTACGGCATAAAATAACATTAAATTCATTAAAAGAATTATCCGTTGCTAGGTTGTGGTGAGCAAAGACAATGTTCTCTTTAAGTGAAGAGCGAAAAATCGCATTTTCATAGGCAGCAGTGTAATACTCAGAAAACGCTTTCTTGCCTCCCGCTTGGTGGTAGAGTTGTGTATATTCTTGCATTTGTTTCAGCGGGAATATCCCTGTTTTGGCTGTTTTCAAAACTAATTCATTCATGTCCGTAGCGTAAATCCGACAACGGTCATAGAGTCCTTCTTCTTGCAGCAAGATTGCCATAGAATAGACTTCTTCTCCCGTTGAACATCCAGCGTGCCAAATCCGAATAAAAGGATAAGTACGTAGCAGCGGCACCACTTTATTTCTGAAACTAATGTAAAAGCTGGGATCGCGAAACATCGCCGTTACATTGACAGAAATGTCCAGCAGTAAACGGTCTAGGTAACCAGGATTGTGAAGTACCTTTTCCTGAAGTGCAGAGACAGTGGTGAGCCGTTCCGAGCGTATAGTGTTCCAAATACGCCGCTTGAGAGAGGCAAGAGCATAATTGCGAAAATCAAATCCGTAATAGCGAAACATTCCCTCTAGTAGGAGTTGAATTTCGATTGTTTCAAGTTCATGGCTTTCGGGCATTTTTAATTACTAATTGGTTATTGGGCATTGTTGACTGTTGACTGTTGACTGTTGACTGTTGACTGTTGACTGTTGACTGTTGACTGTTGACTGTTGACTGTTGACTGCTCACTAATGACAACTGCCAACAGTCAACTCACTTCATTATCTATAAAGCCAGACACGCAGCAGCGAGAGCAACTGTTCCGTATCAACAGGTTTGGTAATGTAGTCAGACGCCCCAGCTTCGATACATTTTTCCCGATCGCCCTTCATAGCTTTCGCAGTAAGAGCAATCATTGGCAAGGAAGCAAATTGAGGCATTTTACGAATTGCTTGCATTGTTTCGTAACCGTCCATCTCTGGCATCATCACGTCCATCAACACAATATTTATGTCAGGCGTATTTTGCAATTTAGCAATGCCCTCTCTGCCATTCTCAGCATACACAATTTGCATTTTATGGCGCTCCAACATACTTGTGAGGGCGAAAATATTCCGCATATCGTCGTCAACAATCAAGACTTTTTTGCCCGCGAGGGTCGAATCTGTTTGATACAATTGCTCTAGCATTTGGCGCTTCGGTTCGGGCAAATTTGCTTGGACTCGGTGCAAGAACAAAGCTGTTTCATCTAACAAACGTTCCGGCGATCGCACATCTTTAATAATGATTGTTTCCGCCATGCGCTTGAGTTGAGTTTCTTCGGTTCTTGTCAACTCTTTGCCCGTATAAATAATAAGCGGCAGACTTCTAAAGCTAGCGTCTTGCTTGATCTGCTCGATCAGTTCAAAACCAGTCATATCTGGTAGTCCCAAATCGAGTACAACGCAGTCAAAATGCCCCGATCTCAAAGTTGCTAGCGCCTCTGCACCACTCCCCACAGCCGTTGTAGAAACATCGTGATTGCCGATTAAATCCACAATGCCCATACGCTGTGTTTCGTCGTCTTCCACGACTAGCAAATTCTTCACCGGCCGCTCCACAAACCCCTTAATATCAGTTAAAGCATGGCTCAAAGCTTCGCGACTGACAGGCTTTTGTAGGTACGCGATCGCCCCTAACTGCAAACTGCGCTGCCGCCCTTCTTCAACTGATACAATGTGAACCGGAATGTGGCGCGTACTTGGATCGTGCTTCAAGCGATCGAGCACTGTCCAACCATCCATCACAGGCAAATTTAGATCCAGCATAATCGCCGTTGGCTTGAACTCTCGCGCCATCGCCAAACCGATATCGCTCCGCAAAGCCACCAAACCTTTAAAACCGTGTTCCTGCGCCATATCCAACAGAATTCGAGCGAAGTTTACATCATCCTCGACAATTAACAGCACGCGATCGTCCAACTCGACATTTTCCCGATCGTCAGCGATAATCGGTGATGGATAAGGGGCGATCGGCAAGTTGAAATTCGGCGAAGGAACTGTAGAAGAAATAGCAGGCGACAATTGAGCCATTTGCTTACCCGTTCCCGATTCCTGATCATTCATGATTCGCGATTCTTGGTAAGTTTGCGGCAGATAAAGCGTGAACCTACTACCCTCACCAGGGCGACTTGTCAATTTAATTTCTCCGCCTAACAAATTAGCGATTTCTCTACTAATTGACAAACCCAAACCCGTGCCCCCGTATTTGCGGCTAGTGCTACCATCAGCCTGTTGGAAAGCCTCAAAAATCACCCTGTGTTTTTCAGCAGAAATCCCAATTCCCGTATCGCTAACTGAGAAAGCCAAAACATTAGGGGAACTCCTTAAACTTTCTATCTCTAAACTCCACCCTTCCCGCGCTACTTCGACAAGCAATTTCACCTCACCCCGCTCTGTAAACTTAAACGCATTAGAGAGGAGATTCTTCAAAACTTGTTGCAGCCGTTTAGCATCAGTATAAAGACCTTTTGGCAACCCAGCCTCAAGCTCGATTTGAAAACTCAACTTCTTATCCAGGGCGATTTGGCGGAAAGTTCTATCCAAATGATCTCGCAAGTCGGGAAACAACACTTGCTCAATTTCCACCGACATCGTGCCTGATTCAATCTTAGCCAGATCCAAGATGTCATTAATCAGCCCTAACAAATCTGTTCCCGCCGAGTAAATTGTGCGCGTGTATTCAACTTGCTTCAGAGTCAAATTCCCTTCACTATTGTCAGAAAGCAATCGAGCGAGAATCAACAGCGAATTCAGCGGAGTTCGCAACTCGTGAGACATATTTGCCAGAAACTCCGACTTATACTTAGAAGTGAGAGCCAACTGTTCGGCTCTTTCTTCCAACAAGCCCCTCGCTTGTTCGATATCTCGGTTTTTCCGCTCAACTTCCTTATTTTGCAGCGCTAGCAATTCAGCTTGTTCTTCTAGTTCTTCATTTGTTTGTTGCAACTCTTCCTGCTGCTTCTTCAGCAGTTCCTCATTCGTCTGCTGCAACTGCGCTTGCTGTTCTAGCCGCTTGTTAGTTTCCGTTAGTTCCTTTTGCTGAGCTTGCAACTCTTCAGCCAAAGATTGCGACTGTTTCAGCAACTCTTCCGTCCGCATACTCGCCGCAATTGTATTTAAAACAATGGCAATACTTTCCGTGAGTTGGTCGAGGAAGGTTAAGTGAATTTCGCTGAAGCGGCGGAACGAAGCTAGCTCAATTACCGCCGTCACCTGCCCTTCAAACAGTACAGGTAAAACCACGACATTCAGCGGCGTAGATTCTCCCAGACCCGAGCTAATTTTAACGTAGTTGTCCGGCACTTCCGTCAGCAGTATTCTTTCCTTCTCCAGGGCGCACTGTCCGACCAAACCTTCGCCTAAATGGAATTTATTTCCTAAGCTTTTACGTTCCCGGTAGGCGTAGGTACTTAACAGTTTGAGGAAAGGGTCGTGTTCAACAGTTTCCATCATAAAGAAGACGCCATGCTGAGCAGAAACCAGCGGTGTTAATTCCGAGAGGATTAATTTAGAAACCGTTTCTAAATCCCGCTGACCTTGCAGCATTCTAGTGAACTTAGCCAGGTTGGTCTTGAGCCAATCTTGCTCGGTATTTTTCTGCGTAGTCTCCCGGAGATTGGCAATCATCTGGTTGATGTTGTCCTTGACGATCGCAACTTCTCCTTCAGCAGCAACGGAAATTGACCTCGTTAAATCCCCTTTAGTAACACCAATTGCCACTTCGGCGATCGCGCGCACCTGCGTAGTCAAATTCGCCGCCAATTCATTCACGTTATCCGTCAAATCTCGCCACGTTCCCGCCGCCCCCGGAACCTTCGCCTGACCGCCTAACTTCCCTTCAATTCCCACCTCTCGCGCCACCGTACTAACTTGATCCGCAAACGTCGCCAGCGTGTCGATCATCTCGTTAATCGTATCTGCCAGAGTCGCAATTTCTCCCTTAGCTTCCAGCATTAACTTCCGCTTCAAATCCCCATTCGCCACCGCCGTCACAACTTTAGCAATACCCCGCACTTGCGCTGTCAAATTTCCCGCCATCGAGTTTACGTTGTCCGTTAAATCTTTCCAAGTTCCCGCAACTCCTTTCACCTCAGCTTGACCGCCCAATTTACCCTCAGTTCCCACTTCCCGCGCCACCCGCGTTACCTCAGAAGCGAAGGAATTAAGCTGATCCACCATCACGTTAATAGTGTCTTTCAGTTCGAGAATTTCGCCTTTGACATCTACGGTAATTTTCTTAGACAAATCGCCATTTGCTACCGCTTTCGTCACTTCCGCAATATTCCGCACCTGCGCCGTCAAATTCCCGGCCATCAAGTTAACGTTATCCGTTAAATCTTTCCAAGTTCCCCCTACACCCCGCACGTAAGCTTGCACACCTAATTTACCTTCCGTTCCTACTTCCCTCGCCACCCGCGTTACTTCAGATGCGAAGGAACTCAACTGATCCACCATGATGTTAATCGTGTTTTTCAGTTCGAGAATTTCCCCTTTCACATCTACAGTAATTTTCTTCGACAAGTCGCCATTTGCCACAGCGGTTGTCACTTCCGCAATGTTCCGCACTTGGGCGGTAAGATTACCCGCCATCGAGTTAACTGAATCCGTTAAATCTTTCCAGGTTCCGGCCACCCCTTTAACTTCAGCTTGCACGCCTAATTTCCCTTCGTTTCCGACTTCCCTAGCAACCCTGGTTACTTCCGAAGCGAAGGAATTTAACTGATCCACCATCGTGTTGACAGTGTTTTTTAACTCAAGAATTTCACCTTTAACATCGACAGTAATTTTCTTAGATAAATCGCCATTTGCCACAGCAGTCGTAACAGCAGCAATATTCCGTACTTGCTCCGTCAAACTACCCGCCATAAAGTTAACTGAATCCGTTAAATCTTTCCAAGTTCCTGCTACGCCTCGGACATCCGCTTGACCGCCGAGTTTACCTTCCGAACCCACTTCTCTCGCCACCCGCGTTACTTCAGATGCGAAGGAATTAAGCTGATCCACCATCACGTTAATGGTGTTTTTCAGTTCTAAAATTTCCCCTTTAACCTGTACCGTAATTTTTTTAGATAAGTCACCGTTAGCAACAGCCGTCGTCACCTCAGCAATGTTGCGGACTTGTGCTGTTAAATTACCGGCCATTGAGTTAACTGAATCCGTTAAATCTTTCCAGGTTCCTGCTACTTCTTGCACTTCAGCTTGTACACCTAATTTCCCTTCGTTCCCCACTTCCCTAGCAACCCTGGTTACTTCTGATGCGAAGGAATTTAACTGGTCAACCATCGTGTTGACGGTGTTTTTGAGTTCAAGAATTTCGCCTTTAACATCTACAGTAATTTTCTTAGATAAATCGCCTTTTGCCACAGCAGTCGTCACTTCAGCGATGTTCCGCACTTGTGCTGTCAAACTGCCTGCCATGAAGTTAACGCTATCAGTTAAATCCTTCCACGTTCCCGCAACTCCTTTCACTTCTGCTTGACCGCCGAGTTTGCCTTCGGAACCTACTTCTCTCGCCACCCGTGTTACTTCAGATGCGAAGGAATTTAACTGATCCACCATGATGTTAATCGTGTTTTTCAGTTCGAGAATTTCACCTTTAACATCTACAGTAATTTTTTTAGATAAGTCACCATTTGCTACCGCCGTCGTCACGTCGGCAATGTTCCTTACCTGTGCGGTAAGATTGCCGGCCATTGAGTTAACTGAATCCGTTAAATCTTTCCAGGTTCCGGCCACTCCCCGCACTTCAGCTTGTACGCCTAATTTCCCTTCGGTTCCTACTTCTCTCGCCACCCGCGTTACTTCAGATGCGAAGGAACTCAACTGATCCACCATGATGTTAATCGTGTTTTTCAGTTCGAGAATTTCCCCTTTAACATCTACTGTAATTTTTTTGGATAAATCGCCATTAGCCACAGCCGTTGTTACGTCAGCAATGTTGCGGACTTGGGCCGTTAAATTCCCGGCCATCGAGTTAACTGAATCCGTTAAATCTTTCCAGGTTCCAGCAACTCCTTTAACTTCAGCTTGCACGCCCAATTTCCCTTCGGTTCCTACCTCCCTAGCCACCCGCGTTACTTCCGACGCAAAGGAGCTCAACTGGTCTACCATTGTGTTAACAATTTGCGCTGTTTGGAGGAATTCTCCTTTGAGGGGTCTGTCTTCTATTTCTAAGGCGATGGTTTGCGATAAATCTCCTTTTGCTACGGCCCGGATTACTCTGGCGGTTTCAGAGGTTGGTTGCACTAAATCTGTAATTAGGGTATTGACAGAGTTGACGCTAGCTGCCCATGACCCCTCGGCGCTGCCGATGGTGGCCCGCTGGGCAATTTTGCCTTCTTTACCGACAACTGTGCCAATTCGCTCGAGTTCAGCCGCCATTCTCTCATTGAGTTCGATAATTTCGTTAAGTTCGTCAGCAATTTTCCCCGCTAGACCGGTCTGGTCTATGGGCATCCGAACTGAAAAGTCCCCTTTTTTGACTGCCACTAAGGTTCTAAGTAACTGTTTGGCATAACCATTATTGGAATTGGGGCTTGTTATCTGTGCAGTTGACATGACCGTTACCTTTGACGAGTTTGAAGGGGAAGGGGGGAATATTTTTGAGATTATTGATATTATCCAACTAAAGCAGTGTCTGATTGCTTCTATCGAAAGATGGATGACAAATTGCTGTTGATCAGCTATTTTATTATTTGTTATTTTGGAGTGGTTAGCAGGCTCTCCTGGGTAACGAGTTAATTGCCGGGTGTCAGCAACAGGCCCGAAAGCCTGTTTTACCCTATTCCACAAAGAGTGAATTTTATTGTAGGGCGGGCAGGATGTCCGCCCTACAGATTATCAACTGCGATTATTTCCAATTTTGCCACGAACTATTGAAAATAGAAGTACCCGGAAAGGCGATCGGATTGGCATTTTGTTGCAACCGCAACTGCAACACTTCCAAATTTGGCTCGCGGGACGGCAATTCGTCCACTAATTCATAAGGTATAATCCCCTTTTCTAGGGAAAAAGCAGCCGTAACTCCCGCCGCCGCACCGGCAGACCATTCAAAAGAATGCACTCGATAAGCAGCGGCCGCTGTGTGGCTAACAGCAATACTTTTACCTGCAACTAACATATTGTCAATTTTCTGGGGAATCATGGCCCGCAGCGGAATTTGAAAGGGATAAGCTTGCCCTTGAGCTTTGCGAGTACCTTCCCGTTCGGTATTTCCTGGTGCTTCCGGCGGACTGTTGGTCATGCAGGGGTGAAAGTCGATCGCATAATGACCGATACCCACAGAATCAGGATAAATCGTAGCGCGCGATCGCGATTTTGTATCCTCAACAGATTGACTTCCCACAGCCAAAGCCGGCGCATTCAAACCACCCACAGCCAACCACAAATTGCGATACTCTTCCTCCGACAAATTCTGGCGGTAAAAATCAGCCGTAAAGTCAGTGCGAGACATATCAACTTCCCACACCGTAAAACCTTGAGGCTGATTGAAACTCGGCCGCCCAATAATGCGCCGGCCCTCCCGCATATAAGGATATTTAGAAAGTCCGTGCACCGTCCCCATCGGCGAATCCAACCCGCTCAAAAAACGATTGTTTGGATTAGGCTTTTTGACTCCCTCTCCTAGCTGCGAGTCAGTAGTTCCTGTTACCAGCCAGTAGAAAAATCCTTTGGCATTTTCCTCTCCCTTTCGCAAAGTTTCCGTTCGCAAACCGCCCATCCATCCCCCCGGTTGCAGTTGACCTGCTTCTTCCAACTGCTCGCGAGAATAAATTAAATTATCCTGGGCAGAACCGGGACGATAGTCATTGCCCCAAGTCCAGTTTTGCATCGAAATATCCCCGGGATAAATCGGGAATTGCTTCGGGTCGGAAGGTCGCTTTTCCTCCGGTCTCATGCTCCTGATTTGGCGGTAGGTGAAAACTAAGGGAAAGCTCGCCAATCTCTGCAATTCGTAGCTGTAGTAAGGAGCATATTGTTGATAAAAAGACGGCACTTGATGCTGCTGGGGTTCCTTCGTTGCCTGCATCGCAAAGGTGTAGGTAAAACCTTGAGTACAGTAAGCATCGCCGGTTGGGCTGGGGGAGGAAGGTTCAAGAGGGGAACGCGGGTCAATTCCGAGGCGGTAAGGAACATCCGCCAGTCCGATCAATTCGCCTGTTTCAGTGGCATCTACCACGTACCAATCAGCAGGTCTAGGTTTGGAATTTGACTGGTTAGGTGGTTTTGGAATAAACCGAATAATAGTTTTGTTAAATCGTGCAGAATTTTCATAGCGATAGGCATCTTCGATAGTCTGAGAAAGAGTTTCGGTGTTGATGGGCGGGGTATTGGCGGCCGGTTTGTGTTGAATGGCGATCGCACTTTTAATTTGTTGACCCCCAGCCGTATTCCCCGCCACAGCAGGAGTAATTGCTAGTTCTTTAATAACCGTATTGGGAAACCACTTCAGCGTACCTTTGCCTTTTCTAGCGGCATCCTGCAAGATGTTAAATAGAATTTTGTGACCGTCGTAGGGCATGAAACACGAAGAGCTAACCCAACAACCTCCGGGATTTAGCCGGCCGTAATGTTCCTTAATCCGCTGCCGCAATTCTAGGTAGCCACGGGGGTAAAATAAGAGCGATCGCTGAGTCTCTCTTTCATCGAGTGCGGAAGTTCCCTGGGAGGAAATTTGACCGCCTACCCAGTCAGTAATTTCAGTAAGGCAAACTGTGCGCCCCGCCCGCAAACCTTCGTAAGCGGTAGCAGCGCCTGCGAGCCCGCCGCCTGCTACTAGAATGTCGCAAGTTTCTGCATTGTCTGGATTACGCGGAGGTTCGGCAAAGACTGGCGAAATGCTCCCTATCGCCGAAATTATACCGAGGGTGAGGCTAAAGATCGATCGACCTTTGAGCAAAAATAGATAATGTCGAAGTTTCATCGGAGATTGGGGAATTAATTTTGACATAAGCGAAAAACACTCATCTCATCTAAATGTTTATTTTGCAGTATACTGGTATTTCGCGGTGTTGTCAGGGAAAACTTTTTTAGAGAAGAGGCATTAATACCAGCAACAACTATTGAACAGCCGGATGAACCTTATGCTCAAGATCGTCAAATTTTTTAGGTTATTTATTCCTTTTGAGAGTTTAACAATTACCACCAGTTTAACTTTTTCGGAAGTGGGGCGCAGGTTGGACGAAGTTGTCACTCATCCCAAAGTTGTTAGAATAATTATACCCTTTGGCCCGCCACCTCCAAAACCTTATGAAGGAACAATTTCTGGCAAAAGTTTCAAAATTAATCGCATCATCATCGGTCGAAATTTATTGTTCCCAATTATAGAAGGAAATATATACACTCAACAGTTCGGTTGTTCCATCAAAATTAGGATGACTTTACATAAAATAGTCCTAGGATTTTTGATTCTTTGGCTGTGGACAACTGGCAGTATAGGAATGTTTTCTTTATTTGCTTGGTTAGTCGAACCCTCCGTGGGACCAATATTTTTACCAATTTTAGGAATGTTTATTTTCGGCTGGCTTTTGTGCTTGATTCCTTTTAAAATAGAAGCAAAAGCAGCTATAAAGTTTTTATCAATTCTCTTAACATAAAGTAATTTATCACGACTATATTTGAGCTGTATTATTAAAAACAATCTGGCTTCATCTGCGGTAAAAAAAAACTTAACTTTCCGGGATTACCCATGCGTCAAAACCAACTCAAACAAAAAATTAAACAAGGCGAGACAGTCCTCGGTTTATTTATAAACTGCGCTTATCCCGCATTCATGGAAATATGCGGTCACGCTGGCTTTGATTTCGCCGTTATCGACATGGAACACGGGCCGCTGCACCCGCTTGCTGCTGAAGATTTGTGTCGCGCCGCCGACTGTACCGGAATTGCACCGATTGTTCGTGTCCGCAAAAACGACGGGCCGCAAATTCAACGAGCTCTTGATATCGGCAGTGCAGGCGTTCAAGTACCTCAAATTGAAAGCAAAATCGATGCTGAAACCGCTGTCAAAAGCGCTAAATACAGTCCTCTGGGTACGCGAGGCCTTTCCTTCGCTACGCGGGCAGGACTTTACACCGCTGCAGGTACAAATATCACCGATCGACTCAACGAAGAATCCTTAGTTGTGATTCATGTCGAAGGCAAAGGCGGCATCGACAACCTGGCAGAAATTGTTACTGTGCCAGAGGTGGACGTGATTTTTCTGGGGCCTTACGATCTGTCGCAGTCGATCGGCATTCCCGGGCAAGTCCGCGATCCCCGAGTCATCGACATGATGCAGGAGGCTGTGCAAACCATCCGCAAAGCAGGCAAAGCGGCCGGTACTTTTGCCGAAAACCCCGAAATCGCCCAGCAGTGGATTGATGCTGGCGTTCAGTACGTCGCACTTGGGGTCGATGTTGCCGTTTTCCTGCGGGCCTGTCAGTCGCTGGTGAAAGCAGTCAATCGATTTTAGATTTTAGATTTTGGATTTTGGATTAAAAGAAGAACAAGCCCCCGGATTCATCTTGCAAGCTTTACGATATCTTTGCAATTTTTGTAGTGTCTTTTACGACACATACAAAAAACCTGCGCTAGAGTAGAAGCATACACCTCCTTAAGGCAAAACTGGGGAGGGGAGCAAGGCTTCAGGGAGAAATATCTATGAAAACGGTATTAGAATCCATTCATTTGGATTATGCCTTCATGTTTACTTTTAAGAAAGTAAACTCGATTAAGCTCGAAGGTTTCAAGGAATTCTTTGACGATATGCCTGTCGATCCGTATGTGAAAGGTAAGTATCGTTCGAGAAGATTGTCGCGGTTTGCCGTCAACGGAAATGAGTTAGTTAAGTTACCTCACGGCTATTTGTATCAAAGCAAAACATACAATCCGCTAGTGGGTGATATCAGGCGGGAATTTGCGGAATTGGATGATCGACTAATCGCCCTCGATAATTTCAAACAGATGATTTTTGCTTTTTTCGATTCCTGCAAAATTCACCCGGAAGCTGAAATCGGTATCCATCAAATCAGGACGACTTGTTCGGCGCACAATTTTGGCAACCCCGCACCGGAAGGCATTCACCAAGACGGTACTGACTTTATCGGGATTTTCTCGGTTGACAGAACTAATATTGTAGGCGGGGAAACGCATTTGTACTTGGCTAAAAAAGAGAAGCCTGTTTTTAATAAAATTCTGCATCCGGGAGAATTGCTGTTAGTTAACGACCATGAGTTTTTCCACTTTACTACGCCGATTAAACCCGAATCTGAAGGGGTGGGAACCAGGGATGTCTTTGTGCTGACTTCTCCGAGTTTGCTTTGCGATTGAGGAGAGTTGGGAAATTGGGCGGGGAGGATCGAGCGTGAGAGCTTTTATATGAGTGCGATCGTCCCCGCTCGCTACTAGAGATATAAGCTTTGCTAAGGGGAATTAGACATTTTCTAGGGCATTTAGGAGCGCAAACCCCCTAGCTCGCCAGGGAAAGAGATCTATGACCTAAAAATGCCTAAAACCCTTGGTATAACTAAATTCAAGCCCATTCGAGCTAAAAGTCTTTCTCGATTTGGGCTTGAAGCCATTTTAGCAGCAGTTTTTGTCTAAGTCCCGTTAACTCACATCTTGCACAATTGTCAATTACTTGTTTAGGAACAGGCTTTCCGGCCTGTTCCACAAAAAAACTCATTCTTTGTGGAACGGGCCGAAGAGCCCGTTCTTGACAATGGTGCAACATCTGAGGTTAATCAGAGCAGAAGAACAGATTGATAATTGGTACGAAATTCAACGGAATTTTTCTCTTCAGGTAGCCCGTGATTTCATTCTCAATTATCTGAATCAAAAAGTAGGTCTAAAAACTGAATATTAACGGCTCGCTAAGTGCAGCATTAATTGGACTTGTCGCATCTCAACAAATATCCGTGGTTTTTGCAACTTTTTGTAAAAGCACAAGCTTAATCCGCCGTCGGGATTACCTTATTTTTGCACTTTTTACACATTTTACTTAATTTGTCAATGCGTAAGTCCTATATCTGAGTCTGCCTACCCATATCTGACGATCGATCTAGTAACTATACCAAGCCGTACAAATCTCCTATGTAGACCAAGGGCGAGATCCCTTCACTTTGTTCTGCCTGCTTTTGGAGGAAACTGCGTGAAGCGAAGCTATCCCGCAGGGAATCGCCCTCCTCACATGAATCTTTATTTGTATTTTTTTTAAGAAATGTTAAAACATATTTTTTTAAGTAACACTTAAGTTTGGCTTAAAGTGCAGAGTACAATGAGGTATCAGAGCATCCATCTACTTACAAATTGACACTTCCTCAAAAACTTGTGTATTAATATTTAACAGAGACTGCCAGGATGATTAACTTAGCCGGCTACGAGATTACCAACCAAATCCATGAAAGTAACAATTCCTTAGTTTACCGAGGCCTGAGAAAGCAAGACAACCAAGCGATAATTCTCAAATTTCTCAAGCAAGATTATCCCATGCCAGCTTCGTTAGTTAGATACAAGCAGGAATACGAAATTACACGCAATCTTAACCTAGAAAGTGTGCCTAAAACCTACAACTTAGAAAGATACCAAAACAGTTTAGTTATTATTTTCGAGGATAGTGGTGGAAAATCATTAAAGCTGGGGTTGGCTTCTCAAAAACTTACCTTACAAGAGTTTTTGTTAACAGCTATCAAAATAACCCGAGCTTTAGGCGACATTCATCAACATAAAATTATTCATAAAGATATCAACCCCAGCAATATTATTATTAACTCGACAACAGGGCTAGTCCAAATCATAGATTTTGGCATCTCTACTGTCTTATCGCGTGAGAATCCTACCCTAAAAAATCCTAATGTTTTAGAAGGCACTCTTAGCTATATATCGCCCGAACAAACAGGCAGGATGAACCGAGCGATCGACTACCGCACTGATTTTTACTCATTAGGAGTCACTTTTTACGAACTGCTAACGGGGCAACTGCCCTGGGATTACAAAGATGCAATGGAATTAGTACACTGTCATATTGCTAAACAAGCAGTGCCGCCCCATGAAATTAATGCAGAAATTCCTAAAGCGGTTTCTGATATTGTAATGAAACTGTTAGAAAAAACGGCTGAAAAAAGATACCAAAGTGCTTCGGGAATCATCGTAGATTTAGAAGAATGCCTGAAACAACTAGAGGGGAAAGGAACGATTACAGATTTTGCGATCGGCCAAAAAGATATTACAGATAAGTTTCAAATACCTCAAAAACTTTATGGTAGAGAACGCGAAATAGAAACCTTATTAGCAGCCTTCGAGCGCGTCAGCAATGGCACAACAGAAATCATGTTAGTGTCGGGTTACTCGGGCATTGGCAAATCAGCCTTAGTGCAAGAAGTTTATAAACCGATTACTAAGGCAAGCGGCTATTTTATTGCCGGAAAATTCGACCAATTTCAACGCAATATCCCTTACTCAGCTATTGTTAAAGCTTTTGGGTCTTTAGTCAAACAACTATTAACTGAAAGCGAAACGCAACTGGGCGCCTGGAAAGAAAAACTTTTAGCAGCGTTTGGTGATAACGGTCAAATAATTATAGATGTCATTCCCGACGTAGAATTCATTGTTGGCAAACAGCCACCCGTCCAAGAATTAGGTGCTACGGAAGCACAAAACCGTTTTAATTTAGTATTCCAAAAATTTATCCGGGTGTTTTGTTCAGTCGAGCATCCCTTAGTCATTTTTCTAGACGATTTGCAATGGGCTGACTCCGCTACTTTGAAACTGCTGCAAGTAATGATGGCAGATGAAGAAACGAAATACTTATTTCTAATGGGTGCTTATCGAGATAACGAAGTGAGCCAGACGCATCCCTTAATCATGACTCTGGAGGCGCTGCAAAATCAAGGCGCGACTATTAACCACATTACCTTAACTCCCTTAGATATCGAACATATTACTAACTTGATAGCTGATACTGTGCGGAGGGATAGAGGCTCAGTCATCCTCCTAGCTGAGTTAGTCGTCGGTAAAACTCAAGGCAATCCTTTTTTTGTCAATCAGTTTCTCAGAACTCTCTATGAAGAAAGCCTCCTGATTTTTAATTCTGAGAAAAGAAACTGGGATTGGAATATTTCACAAATTGAAGCCGTAGGGATTACCGATAACGTCGTTGAGTTGATGGTCGGTAAATTGAGAAAAATGCCAGATTTAACTCAACAGGTTTTACGGTTAGCCGCTTGTGTGGGCAATAGTTTTGACTTAACTACTCTCTCGATTGTCAATGAAAAATCTACCGTTGAAACCTTTCAGCAGCTATTGCCAGCAATCCAAGATGGATTAATTTTAGCCACTTCTGAACTCGGCGTAACAGAAGAAGAAATCGTTAAATCTCATCTGGTCATTACTACTTATAAGTTTTTGCACGATCGCGTGCAACAAGCAGCTTATGCTCTGATTGAGGAAAGTTCTAAAAAAACACTTCACTTACAAATCGGTCGCCTGCTGTGGCAAAATACCTCGCCAGAGCAACGAGCGGAAGATATATTTGCGATCGTCGATCAGTTGAATCTTGGAATTGAACTCATTAGTGATGAATCCGAACGAACTGAAATTGCAAAACTTAATTTAACCGCAGGTCAAAAAGCTAAAGCAGCAACGGCTCATGCTGCGGCTACCCAATATTTGCAAGCAGGTTTGGGACTGCTAGCAAATTCTAGCTGGACTCATCAGTACGAACTGACATTAGCACTGCATACCGAAGCAGCAGAGGCAGCATTTCTCAGTGGTGACTTTGACCGGATGCAGAAATTAGCTGAGGTCGTGCAAAACTGTTCCAAAAACCTATTGGAAAAAATAAAAATCTATGAAGTCCAGATTCAAGCTTCCGTGTCGCAGAAAAAGCTACTAGAAGCAGTTAATAGAGGGCTAGAAGTTTTAAAGCTGTTAGGGGTGGAGTTTCCCTCTCAGCCAAACCCGTCAGATATTGGGCAAGCACTGGGGGAAACGGCGGCAATTTTGAAGGGGAAGCGAATTGAGGATTTAAGTGACCTGCCTCAAATGACAGATCCCTATAAACTAGCAGCTATGAGACTTATATCAAGTATCTTTGCTCCTGCATACATTGCTGCTCCACAACTGTTGCTCTTGACGGTGTGTAAACAAGTAGATTTATCCGTCCAATATGGTAATGCTTCTGTTTCTCCCTTTGCTTATGCCAATTATGGTTTTCTTCTTTGTGGAATTGTGGAGGATATTGATTCGGGTTATCAGTTCGGTCAATTAGCTTTAAGTCTATTGTCAAAGTTGAATGCTCAAGAAATCAAAGCCAAGACAGTTGTCATTGTAAATATATTTACCCGACATTGGAAAGAGCATCTGAGAGAAACCTGCGAGCCTTTAGTGTCTGCTTACTCTAGCGGAATAGAGACAGGAGATTTAGAGTTTGCAGGCTTTAGTCTAATACATTCCTCCTGTGCAGCTTACTATAGTGGCAAAGAACTGACTGTGCTGGACAGAGAGATAGCAATTAACAGAGATGCTATTTATAATGTCAAGCAAGAAATAGCGCTTAATTATATAGAAATAAATTGGCAAGCTATATTAAATTTGTTGGGAAAAAGCGAAAAACCTTGCATTCTGAAGGGTGAAGCCTGTGATGAGGAGCTGAAGTTGCCATTATACCAGCAGGCAAAGGACAAATCGGCAGTTGCATACATATATTTGAACAAAATTTACCTTTGTTATTTGTTTGAAAATTACTCAGAAGGCATTGAAAATACTGCTCTAGCAGAGAAGTGTTTAGATGCAATGGTAGGATTGCCCGTTATTCCTATCTTCCATTTTTACGATTCTTTGGTGCGGTTGGCCGTGTATTCTGATACTCCACAGTCAGAGCAACAGATCATTCTTGACAGAGTACAAGCTAATCAAGAGAAAATGCAGAAATGGGCGCATCATGCCCCAATGAATTATCTACACAAATTCTATCTAGTAGAGGCAGAACGGTATCGGGTTTTAGGGGTAAAAATCGAGGCAATAGAAATGTACGAGAAAGCTATTGCTCTTGCGAAAGAAAACGAGTACATCAACGAAGAAGCACTAGCTCACGAACTCGCTGGCAGATTCTATCTTTCATGGGGCAAAGACACGATCGCCCAAGTTTATATGCAAAACGCTCATTATAGCTACCAAGCTTGGGGCGCTGTAGCTAAAGTTAAGCATTTAGAAGAAAAATACGCCCAATTCCTAGCTAGAACCTCAGCCAAGACAACAAGTCAAACGAACGTTAACACAACAACCAATGCGCCTAATAGCACTAGTACCAATTTGGGAGAGACGCTAGATTTAGGCACAGTAATGAAAGCTTCCCAAGCAATTTCAGGTGAAATAGTTTTGAGTAAGTTGCTGGAAAGGTTGATGAAAATCGCCATCGAAAATGCAGGCGCCCAAAAAGGATTTTTAATTTTAGAAAAAGCGGGAAACTGGGCCATCGAGGCTGAAGGTTCCGTGAAGGAGGATGAAATTAGCGTGCTGCGCTCGCATCCCCTCAATGCAGAAGCAGCTTCTGGGGAAACACCAAAACTCGCAAGTGCGATCGCCAACTACGTCATCCGCACCCAGGAAAACGTCGTATTAAATAACGCCACCCAAGAAGGCCAATTTACCCGCGATCCTTACATAGCAGCCACCCAACCCAAATCAATTCTCTGCACCCCTCTGCTGCACCAAGGCAAGCTCACAGGCATCCTTTACCTAGAAAACAACCTGAGCGAAGGAGCCTTTACCACAGATAGACTAGAACTGCTAAAATTGTTATCAGCCCAAATAGCCATTTCCATCGAAAATGCCCAACTCTACAATAACTTGCAAGAGTTCAATCAAAACTTAGAACAATTAGTGTGCGATCGCACCCACGAATTATCTAATGCCCTAGATAATTTAAAAGCTACTCAAAGCAAGCTAGTGGAATCTGAAAAAATGGCATCGCTGGGAGGATTAGTTGCAGGCGTCGCCCACGAAATTAATACTCCCATCGGCGTAGGTGTCACCGTTGCGTCAGCTTTGGCAGAACATACCACAGAATTTGCTTCTACTTATAACAGTGGCAAAATGAAGCGCTCCGAGCTAGAAAAATTTTTGGATATAGCCACCCAAAGCAGCAACACCCTTCTAACTAATCTAAATCAGGCTGCGGCATTGATTCAGAGCTTTAAAGAAGTGGCAGTCGATCGCTCTAGCGAAGAACGACGAACTTTCATAGTAAGAGATTATCTGGATGAAATTTTAATCCAATTAAAACCAAAATTGAGAAATAGCAAACATTCGATCGAAATTAAGGGAGACACCAAAATAGCCCTAGATTCTTATCCAGGTGCTTTATCCCAAGTTGTCACAAATTTACTGATGAACTCTCTGATTCATGCTTACGAACCGGGCGAATCTGGTCAGCTCGCTTTTGATTGGCAACAAGAGGGCGATCGGCTTAGATTTGAATATTCCGATGACGGTCAAGGCATTCCCCCAGAAAATTTAAGTAAAATTTTCGAGCCATTCTTTACTACAAAACGCGGTCAGGGTGGTAGCGGGTTGGGATTGCATATTGTCTACAATTTAGTTACCCAAAAACTTCTGGGTGAAATAGAATGTAAAAGTGAGGTGGGAGTCGGCACCAAATTTATTATTAAGCTACCCGTCCAAATAAATTCACATAAATTCACAACCGTAGTTTCCTAAATCCCAACATCAGTAACAAAGAAAGGTAAGCAGCAATGGACAAGAGTATTTACGGCTTTTCAAATGAAATATCATCTGAAGAAGTGTTATTTGCGGATGAAGTTAACTCAGATGAAGAGTTATTCTTTGCCGATGAAGTATCAGAAGATTCTCCGACAGAAAGCTGGAAAATTTTGATTGTAGATGATGAATCTCACGTTCACACAGCTACCAATATAGCCTTAATAAATTTTGTTTATGAAAATAAATTTTTAAAATTTATTAGTGCTTATTCCGCTAAGGAAGCTAAAGAGTTAATTCAAGAACATCCTGATGTGGCTATCATCCTGCTTGATGTAATCATGGAAACGGATGATGCTGGCTTAGAGTTTGTTAAATATGTCCGCGAAGTGTTAGGCAATCAGTTAGTGCGAATTATTTTACGCACAGGTCAACCCGGACAAGTACCCGAAAAAAGCGTTATTATCAATTACGATATAAATGACTATAAAACTAAAACTGAATTAACGACATCAAAGCTATACACTACAGTGCTAACAGCTTTGAGAAGTTTTTGTCTAGGTCATAAATTGCAGTCGGAAATAGAGCAGCGCGAACAAGTAGAGAAAGCACTTCGGCTCAGTGAAGAAAAAGAACACCAAAAAGCTCTGGCCTTAGAGCATTTTGTCAAAGAACTGCAAGAAACACAAGTCCAGCTAGTTCAAAGTGAAAAAATGTCGAGTCTCGGTCAATTAGTCGCAGGTGTCGCTCATGAAATTAACAATCCGGTTAACTTTATTTACGGCAATATCTCGCACGCCAAGGATTATATTAAAGAACTCATCTATGTATTGAATCTCTACCAACAGCATTACCCACAACCAAAAGCAGAAATTCTCAATGCCATAGAAGATGGAGAGTTGTCATTTATCATAGACGATTTGCCAAAATTGCTTTCTTCCATGCAGTTAGGCATCGAACGCATTCGCATTATTGTGCAGTCTCTACGCAATTTTTCGCGGTTAGATGAAACAGAAATCAAATCAGTAGATATCCACGAAGGGATTGATAGCAGTTTGATGATCTTACAGCACCGACTAAAAGCTAGGTCAGATCGTCCTGCTATTAATGTGATTAAAGAGTATGACGTATTGCCGCTTTTGACCTGTTATGCAGGTCAGCTTAATCAGGTATTTATGAATCTTTTAGCGAATGCTATAGATGCTTTGGAAGAGCGGGTAAGTAAAGAAAAAGGTACAGTTTTTGAGCCTCAAATATTAATTCGGACTGAATTTTTACCGGGCACCTCACAGGAGAACATTAGCCTTGATTCGGGAATTCGGGTAACAATTGCTGATAATGGCGCTGGCATGACTGAGACTGTTCGTTCTAAACTTTTCACTCCATTTTTTACTACTAAGCCAATCGGAAAAGGTACAGGGATGGGATTGTCAATCAGCAAAAAAATTATGCTAGAAAAACACTGCGGTCAATTGCAATGTTTTTCTACACCCGACGAGGGAACGCAGTTTATTATTGATATGCCAACTCTCTGTATAGCAACCGATGTCGCGGTAGCTATGGTCTAGGAAACTCATCGGGCCCAATTCATCATATAGCGGTTTTCAGTTGAATGAGAACGGGGTAATTGCTAATTGCTAATTAATCTGAGTTCGGATATCTATTCCGGTTGTACCGTCAGGTGATGTTGACTGTTGACTGTGAATCGAACCACTGAAAATTGCGCCGAGATAGGTGGCGACTTGTAACAATCATTCATGAATTGCCCTCTACTTTATCACCTGACGATGCAGCCGGAAAGGATAGGACAGATAAATCTTATCGAAACTTCCGTTCAGACTCTTGAATGGGAACATCATTAATGCTAGCTTCACGTCTTCGCATTAACCCATTTTCTGCAAATTCCCACTGTTCATTACCATAGGCGCGATACCAGTAGCCAGAATCATCGTGCCACTCATACTCGAAGCGAACAGAAATCCGATTGTCTATAAAACTCCAGAGTTCTTTCTTTAAACGGTAATCTAGTTCTTTTGCCCATTTTCGTCTTAAAAAAGCCTTGATTTGTTCCCGTCCGCTGAAAAATTCGGCACGGTTTCGCCACTGAGAATCTTCCGTATAAGCTAAGGCTACTCGTTCTGGATCGCGGGTATTCCAGGCATCTTCAGCAGCTTGAACTTTGGCTTTAGCCGTTTCCAAGGTAAAAGGCGGTAGAGGTGGTTTAGTTTCCATCAGCTTTGTTGTTTGTGATTATAAAAGATAAGGTGCGAAGTGGTAGCGCTACAGAAAGAGTTTTGGGAATTTGATATCAATCCTCAGCATCGGGATCGATTCCCATTGCTCGCAGTCGATCGGCTAACTGGGCGGCTTTTCGCTCCGCTTGCTCGGCCCTTTGCCGTTCTTGCTCGGCCCTTTGCCGTTCTTGCTCGGCCCTTTGCCGTTCTTGCTCGGCCCTTTGCCGTTCTTGCTCGGTTCTAGCCCGCTCAATTTCAACTTGTTCGGAGCCAGTTAACAGCAAATTCCCCTGGGAATCCCACCACCGCAGCCAAAGCAGTTCTTTATTTTGATAGTTTCCCTGCCACAGTCCCAATTCTACATCTAGTACAGGAATGGGATACTGACCGCGTTCGTTTGGCTCCATCCTTCGATACCCAAAATCTATTAAGTGATAGACTTCTCAATTGCCAGTTCTCATTTCATAAATGCCGTAATAAGGAATGCGGACAATTCTCTCCTACACCCAAAACTTACCAGGTTTAATTGTTGTACCGTCAGCGGCCACAGTCAAGGGAGTACGTGAAGCGAAGCTATCCCGAAGGGAATCGCGCTCTTCCTCTCCATTACCGCTAGCAAATTCTCAAGCAATGAACGGAGCCATGTGTTCCCGCCAAAGTACATAAGAACGGCGAAAACCGTCAAGTGTTGCCGATTAACTGCGCTCTCAACGCATTTGGCAAAGATAAAGCTTCTTTCATCAGTTGTTCAATTGATATAGCAAGTCTATTTGAGTCATGAATGTAGAACAACCTCAAACGATTGTGATGATTGAATCGATTGTTTACAAATCAAATGGTTTTGCTATAGCATCATTAGATACCAAACTAGAATCGCTAAAGAGTTAAGTTGAAAAGGAATCACATTGTACAATCTTGTTTGATTATAGCCTAAGTGTCTCATCAACGGGCTTGAGATAGTTATTTAGGACTTACCCATGGGGACCCAGAAACGGGGTTTTTACGAAAAGACGCATTGTAACCCGCAGATTTGGCAAAAAACCCGGTTTCTTTGTCGGAGTCCATAAGTCCTGTTATTGATGATTTTAAGAGATCGCCGTTACAATTGTTAGAGTATTCGATTCTCAACAAACCCGATGACCATCAAACCGATTCGGTGGGTTGGTGCTGCCCGCGAAGAAATCCAATCTCTTCCTGAAGATGCCCGAAAAGAAGCTGGTTTTGCACTTTGGACTATCCAGCAGGGCATACCACCATCAGATTTTAAACCCATGTCGATAGTAGGCAAAGGCGTTGAAGAAATTCGGATTCGGACAGAAGATGCCTATCGGGTATTCTATATTGCTAGATTTGAAGAAGCTATTTACGTTCTCCATGCGTTCCAGAAAAACACCCAGAAGACAGCTCAGAAAAATCTCGAAGTTGGACAGAAACGCTACCAGCAACTTTTACAAAATCGTTTGAATTTAAGAGAGTCTGAACAATGAGCGAAAATACCATTACCCAAGCCCCTGATAATATCTTTCTAGACCTCGGATTTTCAGCCCAAGAAGCTGATAACTTACTAATCCGATCGCAACTAATGCTAGCCCTACAAAATCAGATTAAACATCACGGTTGGACTATTGACCAAACGGCTCAACATCTCAAACAGTCAAGCGACGAAATCAAAGCTTTGACTCAAGGTAAAATTGGGCAGTTCTCCGTTGATACTCTGATTATAATGCTCAACCAAGTAGGCATGACTGTCAAAGTCGAAATTTGCCCCAAGGTAGCTTAGGACGATCGCCCTTTCATTCCAAAAACCGATCGCCCTTTTGATTTACCTCACCAAAAAAGCCGCACACTCAACATGAGAAGTCTGAGGAAAGAAATCCGCCGGCTGCACTCGCGCTAACTTATAATCCCCATTTTCGCACAAAATCTTCAGGTCGCGAGCCAAAGTAGCAGGCTTGCAGCTAACATAAACAATGCGATTTGGTTTGATTTCCTTGATAGCTTCCAAAACTGCGCGATCGCACCCTTTCCTCGGCGGATCTAGCAGCACAATATCCGGTGTCAATCCCAAAGAAGGCAGCAAACTCTCTACAGTTCCGGCCTGAAACTCGACATTTCTCACGTCATTTAACTCAGCATTTAATTGGGCTTGTTCGATCGCCGCCGGTTGCACTTCTAAACCTATGGCTATTTTTACTTGTTTTGCCAGGGGTAAAGTAAAAGTACCAATTCCGCAGTAAGCGTCCACCAAAATCTCGTTCCCCTGCAAATTCAATTCCCCTACCATAACCTCTAACAACGCTTCAGCCGCCTCTGTATTAACCTGAAAAAAAGTATCGGCTCTTAGCTGAAAATTCATCCCAGCAAATCTTTCTCGCAGATAAGAACGACCCGCAATGCAGCGAGTTTCTGCACCAAAAATCACATTAGTTTGAGCGGGGTTTATATTCAAACAAACACCTACCAGTTGAGGATATTGTTTCAGCCACTCTGATGCTTGCTCTTCGAGTCCCGGCAAGTCTCCAGTGCGAACTATTAAAGTTAGCAGCATCTCGCCGGTGCGCCGTCCGATCCGCAAGGATAAGTGACGCAATTCTCCTGTATGTTTCTTTTCGTCGTAGACTTGCCAATCCCGCCAGTGGATATCTTCTTTGACTTCTTTTAACAAAGGATTGAGGCGCGGGTCTTGCACCGGACACTGATTGAGATTGACTAATTTGTGGGTGCTTTTTTGATAGTAACCTGCTTGGACTTGACCTGTTGCAGATATTGCCACGGGATAAGTCGCTTTGTTGCGGTATCCCAAAAATTGGGAAAATCCCTCGATTTTTCCCGTTAAAATTTCATCAACTTGGGGATTGCTAAATCCGCCAATCCGTTCTAAGGCTTGAATGATTTGATTTTGCTTGGCTGCAAGCTGATATTGATAGTCTACGTGCTGCCACTGACAGCCGCCGCACTTGTCGGCGACAATGCAGTTAGCTCGAATGCGGTGTTCGGATGTTTCGAGAAGTGTGTCCAGCTTGCCTGTAGCATAGGTGGATTTGACTTGCACGAGGCGGACAAGGACTCGATCGCCCGTCACGGTATCGGGTACAAACACTACTAACTCACCAAAACGACCAACTCCGTCGCCGGTGTCTGTCAAGTCGGTAATCTCTATCTCAATTAGTTGACCTTGCTGGCAAGGGTTTGCCAATTTCGTCGAGTTTGGGGTGGGGAATTTAGATTTGGTCACAAGTAGTCATGGTAGGATTTAATATGGTAATGCAATATCGCTCTCTCTTTCCTGAGATAAGTCGTAGCGAAGCGGGGCTCCATCCATCGCACTCAAGCTCAATTGCAGGCTGTATTCCTGCTGCTGAACCTCTTGCTGCTAAAGCCAAGCTTCAACCTGCAAGTCAAGCCTGCCGTGAGTTGCCCCTACCCGTGCCTGTGCGATATGCTGTTGGGGCGAGCTAGCAAAAACTCGTTAAACAGTCAAAGTGTCTGCCGACATCAAAACTCTCACTCGCAGTTTTTGAGTTTTTCCCGCAGTACCCTGGAACACAGGGAAACTGGCTTGAACATCCAGCATAACGTTTGCGGAGATTTACCCGCTACTTCTAATGTTGATCAATGTTAGAAGTAAAGTAAATCGCCAAACCAAGAATCTCATCTTTAAGGGATGAGAATGTCAATTAATCTTACTCTCAAATATCCTCAATTCTTTTGAATAACAATGAGCGTAGTTAGCCAACTAATTCTCCAAGCCGACGACGAACTTCGCTATCCCAGTACCGGCGAACTTCAAAGCATCAAAGATTTTTTTAAAACCGGAGAACAGCGGGTGCGTATTGCTACTGCGCTGTCTGACAGTGAGAAAAAAATTGTTGAAGAAGCTAGCAAAAAACTCTGGAAAAAACGCCCTGACTTTATCTCCCCCGGAGGTAATGCTTACGGCCAACGCGAACGGGCTTTGTGTCTGCGCGACTACGGCTGGTACTTGCGCCTGATTACCTACGGTATCTTGGCGGGTGACAAGGAGCCGATCGAAAGCATCGGTTTGATTGGCGTTCGGGAAATGTATAATTCTCTGGGCGTTCCTGTTCCTGGTATGGTCGAAGCTATCCGCTGTTTGAAGGAAGCTTCTTTGGCTTTGCTCAATCAGGATGATGCTAAGGAAGCAGCTCCTTATTTTGATTATATCGCTCAGGCAATGTCTTAATTGCTTTGGTGATTGCTTTCATCAATGTGGCGGAGCATTCGCGGGTGATTTTTGGGGTGATTTTATCTCGCAATTGCTCGCAAATGTTTCGCTTCTGTTTTTTGGAAAGGAAATTTGCCTCATTTCTGCTAGGAAGCAATGCAGTTTAAGCTTTCCCAGATGTTGAGTTCGTCTTGTCTTTCAATGCACATTTGATTTAAAAAGTCAAGTGTTTTTGGGAGAGATTGTTTTTTGAATTTCCGGCTGTCGTAGTGAATGGATGTTTTGAGCTGCGAGAGTTCTCCAAGGGTGGGGCAGGTTTGGATATGATGGGCGATCGCATTTTGCCATTCTTCCAGCCTGCGGTAGCTGACAAACAGGCCGCCTCTATCCCGCCGATGCACAAACACCACGAAAGCCCAGGATTCGACTCGCTTAATTTGATTTTGGCTGATTTTGAGCAGTTGGGCGATCGACCTGACGGTGATACGGAGCTTTTTCGAGGGTTGGATGCGGCGAAACAGTGCTGTCATGGCTGTATACTCAGGGCTTGAGAGGCAAGTTCTGTTTAGAGTCAATTACATATTACTATATCAGACTCTTATTGCACAAGTGCAAGAAAACTTAATTTACACTTCTTAAGCTCAGATGTTGCTCGTGAACCCTCAATCATTGATGCTGTGCTAGTTTGAGAGTTAACGTAGGTGGGAAAAATGTCAGGACTCTCTAACAAGGCTGTGGTAGACAAAGAGCAGGAATTGCGTCCCGTTCGCTTCACTGAGACGGGGCGGATGCGTTTGGGGAAGATTTTAAAAGCAGCAAGACAGACAACAGGCTGGTCTGTAAGCGAAACAGAGTTCAAAACAAAGGGATATGAAGAGGCGCTGTTTACAGCTACAAATCAACCCGTACCCAAAGATGTGGGTATCAGTGCCGCAACAGTCAACCGTTACGAACGTGGGAAGCTAGATAATTTGGATTGGCGATCGCTCTCTCTGTTATGCTTTGTCCTCAAGCCGATCGACCCGGTGACTGGGGAAGCCCTGGAACCGACAAATGCGCTTTATATCGCCTGCGAACATCCGCCGTACAATGATGCGAAGCTTTACGAGTAGTTGATTGCTGACATCTGGCAGTATTGTTAATCAGGTTTTCAGGGCGGGCTAGAAGCCCACCCCACAAGCAAAATATTGAGTTGTTGTAGAACAGGCATCTTGCCGGTTCTTAACAATAGCGATCGGGAGTGAGTTATTACCGATCGCCCTTTTGTTTAGCAATTAAAGCTTTAGCTTGCTGCCACAGAGATTCTAACTCTTCTGGGGCATAATCTGACAAAGGTCGATCGCACGCAGCCTCTACCTTCGCAAACCGCTGCACGAAGCGATCGTTTGTTCCTTGCAAAGCAGCCGACGGATCTAAATCGTACCAGCGAGCTAATTGAATCAACACAAACATAATATCTCCCAATTCTGACTGCTGCGCTGCCTTATCCTCGTGTTTGAGAGCGTGTTCAAATTCTGCCATTTCTTCGTGAAATTTATCCCAAACCCCGTCTACACTGTCCCAATCAAAACTCACTTCCGCAGCTTTTTGAGAGATTTTCATCCCGGCGGCGATCGGCGGCAAAGTGCTGGCATAACGGCTCATTTTCGAGGCTAAAGTTGGCGGCTTTTCCGAAGTTGTGCCTTTTTCTGCTGCTTTGATTTTTTCCCAGTTTTCGTTGACTTCATCGACGCTGTTGAGCTCG
Source organism: Microcoleus sp. S13C4 (assembly GCF_036700865.1). Lineage (NCBI taxonomy): Bacteria > Bacillati > Cyanobacteriota > Cyanophyceae > Oscillatoriales > Microcoleaceae > Microcoleus > Microcoleus sp. S13C4. The sequence goes on along the minus strand of NZ_JAUBPS010000005.1, from coordinate 3,868 downwards.
ACATCGCCAAAGACGTGGGGATGTCGCCGAATTAGTTTTTCTGTAATGCCCGCAGCGATTTCGGCGAAGGTAAACTGATTGGATTCGCTGGCAATTTGAGCTTGCAGAATTACCTGTAACAGTAAGTCGCCCAATTCTTCCACGATCGCATCTTTATCTTCTTTGCGAATCGCGTCGGCGGTTTCATAAGCTTCTTCGATGATGTGAGGAATTAGAGTTTGGGGAGTTTGGGCTAAATCCCAAGGACATCCGCCGTCGGGCGATCGCAATTTAGCCACAACTTCTATGAGTTCTTCGAGTGCTGTGAGCGATCGATTTTCAGAATTAGACATAATAATTTACCTTTTATATCAACCGCCAAGACGGTTATAACGTTGTTACTCCAACTATTGATTTTATTACTTCTTCCTTCTTCCTTCTTCCTTCTTCCTTCTTCCTTCTGCTATGGATTTGCTAGATGTGCGAGTCGGAGCTTTGATTTTGGGTCTCTTAATTGTCTTAGGAGAGCGCAGCCCGCTCAATCTTTTCTTTTTGAATCTTTTGTAAGCCGAGCCACCCCAATCGCTGAGATAGTGGCTCATAGCGCCCAATTCTAGACCGATGTAAACGGCTAAAATTTCGATGTGGTGTTCCCAGATCGATCGCCCGTAACTCAAAACCACATCCTGCCAATTCCCGCCGAAGTTCCCGACTTTTTCGGCAACTGCCAATCCCAACACTCCGAAAACCGCGATCCAGATAGCGAGGTACAAGATTCGCAAAGCAGTACCGATCAGAGGGCCGTGGGACAAAAAAGAGCGGTGGCGCAGGCTTTTTTGGTAGGGGAGCCAAATGGGTTTGAACCATCCCCAGCGCTGATACTGGCAAGAGTAGATATCCAAGTCGGGGCCAAACATCAGCCCGCCGAATAAGAAACTGCCGGAAACGAGCAAAGTCAGGTTGCTGCTCTGAGTCTGGCCAAAGGTGAGGGCTGCCACGAAGGGCAAACTCCACATGGTTATTTGATCGTGGGTGCGGCCAGAGGGCATTTAAAGTTTAGGATTTTTTTTACTTGATCTTTCTGAGTTACTGTGATATGATAAATCCCGGTGAGTGCAATTGGGTGATTAGCTCAGTGGTAGAGCGCCTGCTTTACACGCAGGATGCCGTAGGTTCAAATCCTACATTACCCATCCGATAACTTAATATCAACAGTTAAAGCCGTTTTTAGCCGTCAAGCCAAGAACGGCTTTAACTGTTGCTGTTGACGGTTGACTTTTGAATTGGGTGACGACTAAATTTAACATTCTGTGGCAAAGGTCTCAAAAGTTGGCACCCAATGCTAGAAAATTAATTTATTGATTTTCTTTTTTAGAACCGTGTATATGAAGCCTAAAATAACTAGCCCGATCGCGTGGCAGCAAGCTGAACTGCTCATGCAGCCAGCGATGATCCGAGTGATCGACAACATCCGCAAACAATTAGAGGAGTCTGTTTGGACGGGTACTTATCAAGAAGTGCAGATTCCGATTCCGGGCTATCAACTAATTTTAGAGCATCAAGGTGAGCAAAGATGCGTCGATATTTGGGAACTTTGCTATCGAGTCTGCTTTGTCAACTACCAGCCCGCCCACACTCAACTGCAAAGCCAAGAAGTTGTAATTGATACTAGCTTGATTGAGGAGGACACGGGCGATGTAGATTGGAATCGTCTTGATGCCAAAGCCAGTCAATTAATACAAGAAATATTCGCCAACTTGAGCAAATAGTCAGTTGTCAGTTGTCAGTTGACAGTTGTCAGTGGTGAGCTTTCTCGCCAACAGCGAACCGCGAACAGTCAACAGTTAAGACTCCACAGTCAACAGTCATCAGTTAAAACTCAACAGCCAACAGTTAACAGTCAACAAAATCTTATGATTCAGGAATTGCACGAAATTCAAGCAGCCAGCGGTGCTACTTTTGCAGAGTTAACAACCAAAGAAATTGTGCCAGTGAGTTTTGGTAACGACGCAGAAGCGATCGCAGCAACGAAACAAGGTGCGGCTTTGTACGATCGCACTCACTGGGGACGCATTCAAATCTCAGACAGCGATCGCCTGCGGTTCTTGCACAATCAAAGTACCAATAACTTCAATATACTCAAACCCGGTCAAGGTTGCGACACCGTTTTCGTGACTTCCACCGCCCGGACGATCGACCTCGCCACCGCTTATGCTACAGAAGATGCCGTACTGCTGTTAGTTTCAGCCAACCGCCGCCGCCAACTGCTGGAATTGCTCGATCGCTATATTTTCCCAATGGATCGCGTCGAGTTAACAGATTTAACCGATACAACTGTTGCTTTCAGTTTCCTCGGGCCCGAAAGCACTCAACTACTAGAAAAAATCGGAGTTACCGAACTCGAAAATCAACCTTACGCTACTCACAAATTGATAAATTTTGCAGGTATGGAAGTCCGAGTTGCGGTTGGTAGCGGTTTAGCAACTCCCGGATACACGTTAATTGCGCCAGCAAGCGATGCAGCCAACTTGTGGAAGGAATTAGTCCAAGCTGGGGCCGTACCGATCGGCGATCGAGTTTGGGAACAACTGCGAATTGAACAAGGACGCCCCGCACCCGATTTTGAACTCACAGATGATTACAACCCCTTAGAAGCCCGCCTTTTACACACGATTACCTATGACAAAGGCTGCTACATCGGTCAAGAAACTATTGCGCGGTTGAACACCTACAAAGGAGTCAAACAGCAACTTTGGGGCGTGCAGTTGAGCGGTGCGGTTGAACCCGGAACAGCAGTCACAATGGGAGAAGAAAAAGTCGGCAAACTCACCAGTTTTACGGAAACTGAATCGGGCTTTTTTGGTCTTGCTTACATCCGCACAAAAGCGGGCGGCGAAGGACTGAAAGTGCAAGTCGGATCGGTATCAGGGGAAGTAGTAAATGTACCTTTCTTGAGTTCCTAGTTGCGATCGGTCGTCTGTGGGCGCCGCAGCGCCAAAAACTTTTTTGTTGAGGTTGATTTGGGTGAACGTTAACCCAGTAAATTGACATGAAGTCCTATCTTTAGATAGATTTGCAAACAAACAACAGCAATTATTCTGTATTACAGTCGTCACAGAAAAAACTGAGTTTTTCAATGAAAAATTTTACATTGCGCTTAGTTACAACTTGCCTGCGAGTAGGAATAATCTTTGCTGTAGGAATAGCGCTGATTTTTAGCTCCGAATTGGAATTTTCGGGCAACAAAATGCAAGCGAACGCTACACATTTAACCCCTGAAGCTAAGTCTTACGAAGTTGCCCGTCCCGATCGGCCGCTAACAACCGATATCGAGAAGGGCGGAAATGATGCCGTTGACAATATCCGAGAAAAGCTGAATCTTGACCAACCCATTGCCCCCAGTACCAAAAGATTTATAGAATCAGTAAAAAATAACGTGGGCGAAGCAGTTACACCGGCACGGGAAGCAGTAGAAAAAGCTACAGATCGAGGTAGCAGCGATCGAGCCAACTAATTCAATCGCATCCAGTTTTCAAATATCATATTCTTAGTCCGCACAAGCGGACTTTGTTTGTTTAGTAGCGATTTCCAGATCCGAATCATCCTCTTTCCTGCATTTACTGAAAGCCTGCCTCATAAGCATTACTGAAATCACAGGGGGTTCACGGCATTTGTAGGTAGCTTTTCGCTCGGCTTTCCCAAATAGAAAATACCGAGAGCAATTGTAGCTCCCGGTATCAAATTTTCCAGTTCCGTTGTTGTTAAGTAAATCCAACCAGGCTCAATTTGGAAAAATTTGCCTCACTCAATTACTGTAGTTTAGACTAAAAAATGATTGCAGCCAAAAGTAGCTGCCTTTGAATATCCGGCAAGCTGTTACTCAAAAACT